>CAYGRJ010000008.1:0-9588 GCA_964352285.1 uncultured Candidatus Peribacteria bacterium | reverse complement strand
ACAACAGCACAACATCAGTACGAGTACTCTGTGAACTCGGTCTGATCAAACCAGCGAGCAACGACAAGGATTACTTCTCAAACGACAAGGCAGGTAAGTTCTTCGGATCACAAACCATCAACCGTGCAGAATTCACCAAGATGATGGTATTGCTCACTCAAGAAGAATCTGACATCGAAAGAGTCGCTCAAGCGCTAATAGCAAGCAACATCTTCCCATTCATCGATGTAGAACCACTCGCATGGTTTGCACGATACATCGGACTCGCAAAAGACATGAATGCAGTAAATGGTTACGCTAACGGAACCTATGCTCCGTGGAATCCAATTGAGCTCTCTGAAGCGTTCAAAATCGTGGTAGAAGCTTCAACCAGCAACGAAAAAATCCGCCAAGACCTTGAAAACTCTCGATCAGATGCTGGAGAAGGTGCAGCCTGGTTTGCAGCCTACGACAAGGTCATCAACAATTACAGCGGCTTCAACACTCCAGATGGTATTGATCCTGGAATCAGCCTCAGCAAGCATATGACTCGTCAACAAGCTGCTGACATCGTTTACGCCGTGATCAGAAATGCAGGAATCCAAGCACAAAACAGACTCTCTCAGCTGCAAGAATACGTACGAGCACAAAAGCTCCTTTAAATATTCCAAATCAGCTGTACATTAAAAACCCCACAAAGCCTTGTGGGGTTTTTTGATAAGAGAGTTCAACAAGCCAGTAATAAACAATAATGAATAACCGGCCTTGATGTTTCGACCACCCATGAGCGTAGCCGAATGGGTAGCGGAGAAATCTCTTCAAAAGTCACTCATGAAATCCAACTCAAACAAAAAAAGAGATTTCTCCACCTTGGTCGAAACATCAAAAACCAACAAACAACCAGTAACCAGTAGGTAGTAGCTAAAAACTAGCAACCAGCCTCCATCTTCTTCAAGTCCTCCCAAAACTTCGGATAAGTCTTTTTCACACAGTCAGGATCTAAAATATTCAGCCTCTTCAATTTCGTATTCAAAATAGCGAAACTCATGGCTATACGATGATCATCGTATGTCTGAATATCTATATCCTTGTCCAAATCCCCTCTGAGAGGCTCAATAAAAATCCAATCATTGCCAGCTTCTACCTTGCAGCCAATCTTATGGAGCTCAGTGGACATGGCATGGATTCTATCCGTCTCTTTTACTCGGAGACTAGCGATATTACTGATCTTCACAGAAAAGGGGAGTACTGGAACCATGGCCATCAAAGTGAGGGAAGCATCTGGAAGATCATTCATGTCGATCTCGAAATAATCGCCATCAAAGGCCTTCAACTGTTTTAAGATCTGCTGAAACTTCAAATCACCTTGAACAGAGGAGTCATCCAAATTGCTGAAGCTCACTGAGAGGTCATGGAGGTAGCCATAGGCCCACCAATATGTTGCCGCGGATGCATCACCCTCCACCGTAAGGTCCTCCCCTCTTAGCTCAGCAGGGGACACATGAAGACTGGTATCAGAAGTCCACTGGGCATCTATTCCCCAACGCATGAGAAAATCAAGTGTCATATCAATATATGGCTGAGAAATAACAGTATCAATAAGCTGTATATCTACTCCATTATCGAACACAGCAGCACACAAAAGCACAGCAGTGACGTACTGACTGCTTTCAGCAGCTGACATCTGAACATCTCCTCCAGCAAGACTACCCTGCCCATAAAGGGTAAATGGCGCATATCCTTCCCGGTCTTCATAATCAATCTGAACGCCCAATTGATTGAGAGCAGCGTGAAGATCGACAAAAGGCCGTTCATGAAGTCTTTGCTTACCATAAATTCGAGTATTACCTTCACGAAGACTACATAAGACACTCAAAAAACGTGAACAGGTTCCAGAATTCCCCAAATACAGATCAATATCATCACTACGATCTCTCCAAGTCAGATCATTCTTGATCAACACTCCCCCATCCTCTACTTCAATACAAATACCCAAGCTTTTCAAAGAGCTCATCATAAGTTGTACATCTTCTGCCTCAAAATCACCAAATATTCGAAAATTACCACGACTTAAAGCAGACAAAACAAAGACACGGTTCGCAAGTGACTTCGATGAAGGGAGAGTAAGAAGCATAGTTCAGATAAATCACCTCAAATATATCAAAGAAATGATGTGAAGCCATAAAATCAGATAAGGTAACCCTGCGCCTATTCAGGAGGCGCAGGATAAGTGTCTTAGTTCAACATATGGGATGCGGAGCTACTAAGACTCGGATTTTAAAGCAACGAGTGACTACGTTGTGGCTATAGGGGTGCCAATTAAAATCCTTGTAAAAAACTCCAATGAGGGCAGAAACAGATAATGAAGTTCTCAACAAGAGGGCATTATAATGCATTTCGCAAAAAAGAAAAGCATGAAAACACATCTTATAACAAAACGAGTCAGCAGCTCACAATGCTAGAGCCCCAACAAAAACTCATAATCAGCAAGCAGCATGGTCACATCGTAGGGTCTCGCTAGGTAACTCTTAGCTGCAGGAAATGTTCTTCCATCAAAAATGTCCAAAAAATAATCGTACTTTTTAGCGATAACGAGACTTTCGTCAGACCACTGGGCAAAAGTCTTATTCTGTAGGACATAAAGAGCAAAAGCCTCAGCGAAGTCTTCAAAAGGGTCAGACATTCCATAAGCAGATGCGTAGCCTAAATTGTCAGCAGTTTTTAAAAGTTATTCTTCCAAACAAATTCATAGAACTCAACACTCGTATCCTCCACATACAATCTATATTTCCCATCATAGAATTCACTCTTTGGACCGGACTGCCCCTCGCGATGGAGATCAAAAATATGCCCAAGCTCATGGATCAAGACTCGAAAGAAATCAAGCTCCTCACCCTTCATAAACAACACACCAACACCAGAAAGCCCCCTTCTCATCTTTGGGTCCCCGTAGACGACATACAAGTTCTTTAGGCGACCATCAAAATCTGAAGGCATAATAGACAGAGCAGTAGAAATTTGAGTGACATGAACTGGGTTAAGCTCACGCTGCTTGCCATCTTTATTATGAACAGTAATACCAATATCACTCGGTGCAGACTTCCTATTTAATCTCCAGTATTGGTATTGGTCCTTGGCAATTTCACGTTCTTCAACGATTTCATGACGCTTATCGATCAGCTTTAAAAGCTGTTCAATTTTTCCAGTAAATCTCTGTGGGGCATTCGCACCAGCCACAATCGATCCCATATCGACATCGTCAATTTCTCGAGCCAGAATTTGCTCTATAACATCAACCTGATCTTCAAAAAACTCGAGATCATTCTTTTCCTCACTCAGGGACTGTTGCATTTGAGCAAGTTGTTGCTGCGTTTGAGCAATCTGAACAGGGTATCCCTCCAAAGGATCTTTAACGACAGGATCAGATTGCTGATCTTGAGTATCAACAGAGCTCTCTTGACTCTCAGGGGCATCTTGTGACTCTTCTGACACATCATCTTGAGCATCTTCGGTCAAGGATATACCAGACAGTCGCTGGGCATCTAAAAAAGCACGGCTTCTTCTTTCATATGCGCGTTTTCGCGCGTCCAAGATACTCTTTGCACGGGCGAGTTCTTTCTCAAGACGCTCTCGGTCAGATGAAGCTCTAACACGCTCAATAAAGTCACGCTCATCAGCATCTACCAATGCAGAGAGATAGCCTACGTAACCACCAAACCAAAAGGAAAGGATGATCAGCAATACAAGGATGTTTCGGAATCGAAAAATATTCACAAAAAGCTTGAAGTAGTTCAAGGATAACCAGAAATCAGCAAAGTCCAAGTGCTCGAGCTTTACTCAGAGAGCTCCTCTGGTGAAGATGACTCTTCATCGGAACCTTCCTCTTGCTCTCCTAAGTCTTGTGCTTCTGCCAAAAGAGGTTCTAAAAAGTCAGGACGAAGTTGCACAGTTATGTCTGCAGGGTAAACCATTAAGTAAGGGACATCAGTAACCTGAAGAAGTGCTGTCCCTTCATCTTGCTGGATACTTACCACCAGTTCAGAACCATCATCTTTTGTGATCGAGAAAGCATGATCAACTCTCACGAGTGAAGATTGATCGATTCTTACAGTAGCTGCAGACAAATTATCTAAGACTGCTAAATAGTTACTAAAACTCTCTTGTCCTTGAAGTTCGAAGGGAACACCATCGAGGTCATAAGACCACATACCATCAGTCTGAGTGAACATCCACTTATCTTCACCAAGACGAAGCGTATAAGACATCATCTCTTCTGAAGGGAAAGCAATGATGTCTTTTGCTAACCAGAAATCAAGGTCATACTTAACAAGCCGTGAAAGATCTGACTTTACTTGGAAAACAGAGTCGTAGGAATCTCGCTTAGCATAGAATGATTGGGAGTTGGTGCCCTGAGAACCTATCCGAAACTCTAAGACTGGTGTATCAGATACAAAAAGTTGAACACGATCAGAGGTTTCCAAGATTCCGTAATCAGGCCAGTTTTCTTCGTTACGAGAAACGGTCTTTCCTTTTGGAAATTCGCGCACAGAAGCAAGCACTAACTCTAATTGTTGGTCATCAACAGGGTATGAAACATCACTTCCATCAGAAACCATCCATATACCATCGGAATCACTGAAGACTAACTGTCGTTCACCTGAAAGGAAACGAAACTCATCGAGAGACATCTGCTGAGAACTTGTTAGGTAAGGCCTCATTAATCGCGATTCTTTACTTCGCTTATCGACACTGTCATTTGCAAAGAAGAGGACAAATCCTAGCAAGAGAACAAAAGCTCCTAAGAACAGAAAGGTAGATCGAAAAGGTGAGTTCTTCATAAGGTATTCAGATAAGTATTTAGAGGCTCAGCATCTTCTCCTCCTTTCTCCTCATCCAGAGTCGGAAGAATCCAAGAAGTGAAATCAAAACAGGTACCAGCAAGACTCCAACCCACTTAAGGATTACTCTTTGAGAATCGTCTTGAGGGAGAATAGCATCTGATCCTACCGTCTTAGAGCGGATAGAGATAAGAGCATCACCAAAAGTCAGAGAATCAACCATGTTCTGAACCAAAACTAATGGAGTCTGGTTTTGACGAACATAAGGGTCGAGCACAAAATCTGAATCAGCCATGATAATGATACTCGCCTCTGCTTGAGCTTCTGTAAGTATCTCACGACCTGTCCGGTTTTGATCAGGGATTACAGCTTCCAACTGGAAATCCTCACCGACAACTTCACTCCATCTTTGCAGTGGAGGAACAGATGTCGAACTGCTCAATCGAGGAAAGAGACCAGACACAGTCGTCACAACTGCCTGTGAGCCACTTTTATCAGCTTCTGGCGCTGGAAGTGAGTTTGGAGCAGAATTAAACGGAGCAACTTGATGCCATGACTGTTCTGAAGTTCTCATAAAGGCATCATAATCTAATCCTTCTTTTTGAGTGATGGTCAGATGACTCACAAAACGGACGACAGCAGCTTCCATCTTGGCAACGATGGGATTAGCTGAGAAGTTCTGAGAAACAAGCCGAATAAAGGCTGGGTACTGCAGGAAGAATACTCTTCCTGGACCTTCAGAGAACTGGGCCAGCTCTGAGATCTTATCCAGCATTAAACTCTGATTCACAGTGACACCAAGGGGCTCAAACAAAGTATTCAGATTCGTATCGAGATTCTCAACGGTCGTACCACCCTGAATTTGCTGTATAGCATCGACAAGGAAAATAGCCTTACCTCCCTTGAGCAAAAACTGATCGATTTCAAACACATCACGCTCCGTGAGGTCTCGCTTTGCACCTGCAACAATCAAAACATCAACACCATCAAGGGTCTGTTGCTTCGCAAAGTCTACAGTACTAACCTTATAAGTCTGGCTCAATACCTGATTAAGAGTACTCAATCCTAGGGATTGTTGACCAGGAAGGCCTACCGATTGAGAAATCTCGTGTTCACCGTGTCCCTGAAGAAAAGCGACCGTCTGCACACGCTGCTGTGACATCTTCACAATCAAGGAGGTGAGATCGTACTCAAGTGATCCGATTTCTGACTGTTGGACAACAGGGATACCAGCAGCATTACCTGCATAGAAGATTCCAATCCCCATATAACCGTTCTTCACTTGGAAGCTATCGTTCTCACGAACCTGCATACGAACCTGTTCAACTCCTACTTTTCGTGCCTCTTGTGCGGCATCAAAGTCAACATTCGGGTCAACAAATTCAAAATCGAAATTCCCAGAACCGTAAGCGGCATATTCACCCAAGAGATCCTTTACGTATCGTTGAACAGGAATAAATTGAGGCGGAAGATCAGACGAAAAGTAAGCTTTCACTTCGACGATGTCATCCAGTTCAGACAGGATACCAATAGTAGATTCAGAAATGGAATATTGCTGATTCTTCGTAAGATCAAATCGGAGGAAGTAGCGAAGCGAAAGAACATTCACGAGAATCAAGACTCCTAAAACGAGCCAGACCATAAATCGTGAGTTCATTTTGTAAGCGTAGCGTTGTCGAAAATCCACGAGGAAAAGGTAAAAGAATAGATCAAAAGAACAAGGAGACTAATCTAATCGTCTTCCAGTAATACTGAGAGTGTTCAGGTACAAGAAGAATCCAATAAATGAGAGGTAGTACAGCACATCACGAGAATCTAAGACTCCGCGTGAAATACTATTGAAGTGTGAGCTCAGTCCAGCAAACTGGAAGACAGGAGCAACAAATCCAGGGAGTCCTCCCAACACAAAGTCAGAACTAATAATGAAGAAGGCAAAAGAAACGACCACAGTGAGGATAAACGCAATGATCTGATTGTCAGTCTTTGCAGATATCCAAATACCAAGTGATAAAAAGGCTCCACCTAAGAGAAGGCATCCAAGGTAAGAAGAAATAATCACACCAAGATCAGCAGGACCGGTATAGAGAACGATAGCTGGAATAATAAATGAACACACCAGGGCTATCCCCAAAAAACAAAGACTGGCAAAGAATTTCCCAAGGACAATGGCCACGTCCGAGACAGGAAGAGTCAGCAGAATTTCAATGGTTCCCAGCTTCTTTTCTTCAGACCACAGTCGCATGGTTATAGAAGGAATCAAAAAGAGGAACATCCAAGGAATCAATCCAAAAAAGCTCCGCATGTTCGCCTGACCTATAAGAAAGTAAGACTGAAAAAACAGCCAAGCATTCACAACCAGGAAAACATCCAAAAAGATATAAGCCAATGGCGAATTAAAGTAAGAACGCAGTTCCTTCTTGGCCACAACGAGTACTGATGAAAAAAGCGTCATAAGAGTTGAATTGAAATTATGATTGTCGAGTGAGATCTGCAAACACGTCTTCGAGAGTTTTTCCTTCTCGAGAAATACCAACGAGATTAAATCCTGAACTAATGATTGCTTGTGTTATGTCTTTACGGAGGTCTTTGTCTGCCTTCGTTTGAACATCATAGATAGTATGTCCTTTCTCTACGGCATTATCAGACTTCAAGATATGCTCAACACCATCAATGGTTTGAAGAGCCTTTTCAATACCCTTGGTTTTCCCTTCCAAGGTGACCTTGATGACGGCAGTCTCTTTGTGCTGAGCACTGAGTTCCTGAGCAGTTCCAGAAGCAACGATCTTTCCTTTATTGATAATCAACACCCGATCACAGGTCGCTTCAGCTTCAGAAAGAATATGAGTACTTAAGATCACCGTCTTTTCTTTTCCAATCTCCTTAATCATCTCACGGATCTCTACTATTTGATTCGGATCGAGTCCAGAAGTCGGCTCATCAAGAATCAAGACTTCAGGATCATGAAGAAGGGCTTGAGCGAGACCAACCCGTTGACGGTAACCCTTACTCAGGTGGCCAATATCTTGACGAAGGCGAGGTGTTAAGCCCGTCATTTTGCACACTTCTCGTATACGTGTGGATCGCTTACTCGGAGACATACCTCGCATTTCACCGATATAATCCAAATACTCTTCAACCTTCATATCGGTATAAAGAGGAGTGCTTTCTGGGAGATATCCAATAGCCTTATTGACCTCAACTGGTTCTGTGAAGGCGTCGTGTCCATTAACCGTTACCTGACCAGAACTTGCTGGCAGAAAACAAGTAATGATACGCATAGTCGTCGACTTTCCAGCTCCATTTGGGCCAAGCAGTCCAACGATCTCACCCTTCTTACATTCAAATGATATCCCATCCACAGCTACCAACTCTCCATAAACCTTCTTGAGGTCTTCAACCTTTATCATAGATGTCAATTAGTGATGCCGACTCAGTATACAAAAAGAGCTCTAACCATCAAGCGAGTAGTCCGTCAAAAAACTTGCAAAAAAAACAGATAATTGAATTATAAAAAAAATCACATCTCCAGGCTTGCTGATAAACTGGAGAAACAGTATGCTAAGGATCTCTTAAAGACTTATGGAAATAAAAAAAACAATACTCATCGATATCGTCCCTCCCAAAAAATCCATGGAAGCCGCCCGGCTCGAAATGGAAGAATTAGTAAGATTGGTAGATACTTACGGTGGAATTGTCATTGAAAAGGTCATGCAAAACAGAGGGCGACCATCTGCAAAAACTTATCTCGGAACAGGAAAAGCTGAAGATATTGCTACCATTGCCAAAGAAAAGAAAGTCGACATGATTATCGTCAATGACTTTCTGAAACCAGCACAAATCAAAAACCTCACCTCGATGTTTAGCCACAACAACAAGGACATTACGGGTGAAAGTGATATACCCATATGGGACAGGACGGATATCATCCTAAAAATCTTCGAAAAGCACGCCAAGAGTCAGCAAGCCAAGCTCCAAATCAAACTCGCTCAGCTCAAGCACGAGATTCCAAAAGTCTACCATTACCAGACAGGACTCTTCGATAAAGAACGCGGAGGAATTAGCGGAACAAGAGGAGCAGGAGAAAAGGGTATTGAACAAGACAAGAGACATATCAGAGCTCAGATTAAAGAAGTCGAAAAAAAACTCACCCAGCTCAAAAAAACCCATGAACAGCAACGAGACCGAAGAAGACGAGCAGGACTGAAAACAGTGGCTCTCGTAGGCTATACCAATGCTGGTAAATCAACACTTCTCAAAGCCCTTACCAACAAAAAGACCTACATAGCAGATGAACTCTTCGCCACGCTCGACACCAAGCTTGGGTCTGTATGGCTCGCTGATCCAGATTCGACTTACGAAGGAGAAAAAGTCCTCATCGCAGACACTATTGGGTTTATACAGAACCTCCCACCTCATCTCATCGAGAGCTTCAAAGCAACATTAGGAGAGGTAGAAGAGGCAGATCTGCTCATCCATCTGGTTGATTGCTCTGATCACGAGCAAAACCTCAAGATAAAAACGGTAAATGACATCCTCGAACAATTGGTAGATAAGGATGTCCCACAGCTAATGGTCTACAACAAATCAGACCAACAGACCCTGTGTTTTCCCGAACAGGTGGGTAAAATACTCGTGTCTGCATTTGAAAAAGAGAGTCTCAAGCCACTCAAAGAAGCCCTGAGAAAAAAACTATCTGCAAAACGCTACTAATATGCAAAGCTCACCCCTACCTCCAGGAATAAAAAAAATATCATCACGAAAGCCAGGGCTA
>CAYGRJ010000007.1:12307-17361 GCA_964352285.1 uncultured Candidatus Peribacteria bacterium | reverse complement strand
ATAAAAACCCTCTTCATAAATGTTCGAATCTCAGTCAAAAACCCTTCTGGAATTTCATAAGGAACAAGCTCATATCCTTCTTCTCGAGCTTCTTGATTCAGCAGCTCATGATGCTTTAGAACGGGGATAAAAAGTGAGCTCGACATAGATTGAGTAATGATTTGCCTTAAGTATGGCTCATATCTTCTTCAGATGCCCATGATTTTGCTTTGCCATTTGGGCGACCTGAAGGTCTCATTATGCTAAACTTTGAGCCGATTACTTCGCATTTTTGGCTTATGGATCAGCAAGCCCTTAGCATATACGCCACCCTCGATCTTCGCAGAGCACTCTGGATTCCAGAAAGTACTGGAGCCATGATTGTGTGCTCATACCGATCGGACCTGCTGCCCATGCTGAGAGAAAAGGGGCATAAGGTTTGGTGCTTCGAAGAAGAGTTTCCCGAAGCAGAAGTACCCAAGAGCACCTTTTTGCTGCTCAGTAGAGCACTGACGCTGAATGCTCTGCGAGAGCTGAAGAGACCTTTAGAGTTTTTGGTCTTCAAGCCCTCCAATAAAATCCGAGAATGGGTGGAAAAACAAGGCTGGAAGCTCTTGGCTTCCGACGTGAGGGTCTGTCGACAATTAGAAGATAAATTAATTTTCCCGGAACTCTGCAAGCAATATGAACTGCCGATGCCCAGGCAAGAGGAAGTATTGTGGAACCCAGCTGATCTGGATGAATATCACGATCGCTTTGGTGATCAATTTGTAGTGCAGGGGAGAATGGGTCATGCAGGGAGCAGTAGTTATGTAATCAGGAAGAATGACCATGCCCTAGAGCTCCAGATGGGAACTCGGGTGAAGCTGGTTGAATGGATTGAAGGGAACACCTACACCCTAAATGCTCATGTCGACGAGATTGGAAAGCTTCGACTGGGACCTCTTTGGCAGCAGGTGATGGGAGTGAGCCAGTGGAATCGTCAAGAATTGGGAACCGTGGGGGTGACTCCTTCTGACCTGGATGGTGAGATTGTTCAGCAGCTCCATGAGCTGTTGCACCCACTGGCAGAGCTGATGAAATCTCTGAACTACAGCGGATTCTTTGGACTGGACCTCATTTGGAATGGTTCTCAGTGGTATCTTATCGAGTGTAATCCTCGTTTTACGGCTTCTGTAAGCCTTCAATCACTAGAGGATATCATCTCCAAAAAGCCATCTCTGCTCATGCCTGTTGAGGAGTCAGAAACCGATCAACCCCAAAATAATAGATTGATCCCCAAGTACAGCCAGCTCATTCTTAAGAACTCTCTGCATAAGGTCTGGAAAACTCCTAAATCTTTGAAGTCAGGGATCTACCGACACGATGGAGAAGCCTGGCAGCTGACCTCGAGGTCTTACGATGCCCGTGAGCTCGAGGATGGAGACATGCTGCTAATCCTTTCTCGACTCCCAGGAACACGAGTGGATCCTGGTTCTGACTATGCCTCTCTTCAAATGAAGGGAAGATGCTTGGATGAGACTGGACAGCTGCTTGAGACGGTGATGGATTTTTATGAGCGAGTGGTGCGAGAATTCATCATTAGGCCTCATGAGAAGTGGTCTGATCGATATGCTCAGGTAAGCGAAAAAGCTCCGCTGTGGCAAAAGCCCGTTCCCTCTGCAGATACCCAAATGCCCGCGAGGCTTCAGCATGCTGAACTTCGGGAAGGGGAGGTCCTCCAGTTATATGGCGAACACCAGCACAGCTGGTTTGTGAAGAAGATGGACGGCACTAAGGGATGGCTCTCGAAGGCTGTAGAGCTGGATGAGTCGGTGGATTCTGCTGACTATGAAATGCCTCATAAAGCTTCTTGTACGGCAGATGAATTCCTCCAGCACTGGAAAGGAACCCCGTATCAATGGGGAGGGGGATCCGAAGAGGGGATAGATTGCAGTGGATTCGTACAGCGTTATTTCTGGGAAGTAGAGGGAAGGCTCTTACCCAAGCATTCGCAGGATCAACGAGCGTTCTGCCAGCAAAAGGTGAAAGAAGATGAGTTAAATGATGATGACCTCGTGTTCATGCATAACATCGCCAAGAAGGTCGCTCATGTGGGTATATGGCGAGAAGGATTGGTATGGCACTCGAGCCTGGAGACGGGAGTGATCTGCCAAAACCTCGAAGATCTGCAGCAACGCTACGCTCTCGAAGAGTTTCGAAGGCTGTAGGATGGACCTGAAATCTTGCGTATTTTACAAATTGCGTTAAAATGCGCGCAGTCGTTTGTATCATTTTTTTTGAACCCCCATTATTTGAAAGGTGGGAACATGACTAAAGGCCAAGCAAGCCGAGTCGGTAAGAAGCAACTGGACACCAAACTGAAAGAGCTAGGCGTCAGCCAGTCAAATCGAAAGCCCTTGATCATGGTCGGGATGAGGCTTGAGATGGGAAAGACATCTCACCCACAGGACTGCGGGTTCGACGACAAAAATGTCGTCGTGACCAGGACAGGATCGGGCTTCAATGTCCAGCTCGTCAAAAAGGAAGAGGCTACGGCCTGACGACTCACCTCAGATGGCTCCGACCATCTGAATGCGCACCCCCGCCTTGGCGGGGGCCGCCTTATTTCTGTTACCCACATGCAGCTCGAAACACTTTAAACAGGATCACTGTTGGCGATCTTCGACGACGCTATACACAAGCAAGAGGATTGCCAAACAGTAAATATACGTTAAAATGCGCAAGCCATTCCTCATAGGGGGGAAAGGTCTTTGAAATGACGAGGAAAGGAATAAGCCAATGCCTAACAGCAGTGGACGAATTAAACGCCCTTCGGGGAGAAACACGCGGAAGCCGAGCGGAGCCTACAAGGCCAACTCGACAACTGCACAGAAAAATCTCCGCAAAGCCATGAGAGAAGCGGGGATTCGGGATAAGTTCTGGGCTCAGCCCATGAGTTCACTTCTCCGGAATGGCGAGGTGAACCCTGAGGCTGATTTCAGCCAACTGTTCTCGAACACCGTGGGAAGCTTTCGAGTCTCCCACCGTGACTACAAAAACTTCACGGTGGAGTTGGTCACTGCTGACGACATCTTGGCTATGAAGAAGCGAGCGCGTAAGCAGCTCTCCAATTCTCGGTAGCCCTTTTTTTCATTTCAACCCGGCCCCGTCTCTGACGGGGCCGCTTTCATATGTATTAGAGTCAATTGATAGATGAATGGCTTTCTGCAGGCTTAAAATTTTTTAGCATTGACAAGTCGCCTAGGCGTCTCTAAAGTCTTTCCGGTTTAAACAGACACTATCAATTCATTGATAGTTTTTTTGTGCGTCTCTTATGAAATCTTCTCTTTCTCATGACGGTGTTCAATCGTCAGAACAAGAAGGAGCAGATGAGCAGCAAAAGATGGTTAAATCCACGCTGATGTTTAGTCAGCACTTCCGAGTCAGTATCATGGTCGCCTTGATTACGGTAACCGTCATGGGTACTTTGTCCCTGATTGGATACCAACTCGACTCGGTCTACCAGACCAAACCAGCCTTTCTGATCGTAGGACTGGTCATGGCCTTCCCACTGAGCCAACTCGTGGTCTACAGATGGGTCAAAAAGAACTACTTACCGAAGATCACCAAGAAGTAACCTGAACCCTTAACTCCTTCGCTCCCATATGGCGAATATCCCAGAAATTACGCTCGAAACGACTCCCATCTTGAATATTGCTGGTCTCAACATCAGCAACTCTGTGCTAGCAACCCTTAGTATTACACTCATTATTATCGTAATGGGATTCTTCTTGAAGCGAAGTCTGAAGGTTGTGCCTGGAAAGCTTCAGGTAGCTCTTGAAACCTTCATGGGGGTGTTTATGACACAGCTCAAGTCTGCATGGGGATCTGAAGAACGAGCCCGAAAGTACCTCCCTCTGATTCTCAGCCTCTTCTTGTTCCTCCTGATCGCGAACCAGTTCAGCGTGATACCTCTGGTTGCGAGCATTACTGCCGAAGGATCTGCAGCTCTCAGAACTCCTAGTTCTGACCTCGGACTTACGGTTGCCCTCGCACTCGTCGTGATTGTTTCTTCACATGTGATCGCTCTGAAGAGCCATCCGATTCGTCACATAGGAAGTTTCTTCAAGTTTGGGGAGTTCTTCAAGGTTAGGAGTGTCTCTGGATTCTTCAATGCTTGTCTCGAATTTTTCTTGGGACTGCTCGATATCATTGGTGAAATTGCCAAGGTGGTATCACTGGCTTGTCGTCTCTTCGGGAATATCTTTGCCGGGGAAGTGATGATTGCTGTGATGACCGGACTGGTCACTTACCTTGTTCCTATGCCATTTATTGCCATCAGCATGTTCTCTGGGGTCGTTCAGGCCTTTGTGTTTGCCCTGCTGTCTGTCCAGTATATGGCTGGAATCGTTCAGTCTGCCGAACCGGAGACTTCTTAATTCGTTATTAATTTTTCTATTTCTTCATTTTTCTCTTATGGAAGTTGCAGCTGTAAAACTCCTCGCCGCAGGTGTATGTATGGGTCTTGGTGCTCTTGGTCCTGGTATCGGTGAAGGTATGATCGGATCGAAAGCTATGGAGGCTATGGGTCGAAACCCAGAAGTATCTGACAAGATTTTCTCAAACATGATCGTTGCTATGGCGGTTTGTGAATCAACAGGTATTTACGCTCTCGTGGTTTCTTTGATCATTCTCTTCGTGGCGTAACCGTCACCCTCTGGTTCTCGTTTCGAGAACCGCGACCTCTTTGAGGTCGCCTGTAATTCTTAGTTCTAAACCTTACTTTTCTTATGGAAGTACTTGCCAGACTTGGTATCGACTTGCCCAGTGTTGGGATTTATCTCGTGAATTTCGGGATTCTCTTGGCTGCTGTTGCGTATTTCATTACGGGACCGATCATGAAGGTGATCGACAAGCGCCAAAAAGAAATCCAGTCGAATATCCAAGAAGCTGAACGCATCAAAAAGGACTTCGTCGAAGAAAAGCAGCGTTCCGATACCGAGAAGCAAAAGCTTCGAGCAGATATGGAACAGCAGATGTCGAACCTGAAGAAGGAGCTCGACGAGCGTCGAAAAGAACAAGAAGAGCAAATG
>CAYGRJ010000007.1:5252-12297 GCA_964352285.1 uncultured Candidatus Peribacteria bacterium | reverse complement strand
GAGCAAATGGAAGCCAAAAAAGCTAAAATGCTCGAAGAAGTTCGAACTATCGTTGCCAATGAAAAAGACAGCATCCTCAAGAAGGCTGAACAGCAAACCCTCAGCTTGATCGAGAAGGTTGTTCTCCATGTGGTTTCGAACAATGTCCCTCAAGATATCGTTAAGAGCAGCGTCAAAGACGCTTGGAATAAGTACAATGCCTAGTTAATGCTTCGTCATTCATGATCACAAACCTTACATCAGCGGCGCTCAAGGATTTGGTTTCCCACCTGAAGAGCAACCCCGATTTTCTTTCGCTGAGCGAGGAAGACCGAGCACAAAAAGCTCCTGCCTATGCAGCCATGGTCAAGGGATTGAACGCAGATACCCTTCTGGAAGACCTCATGACCACCGTAAAGGTGCTGAAAGGATCTGCGATGGCTTCTGAAAGCCATATCGTGAAGAGCCTTGGGCAGTTCTTTGTGCGTGATTTCCCGGCGATCTTTGACCAGCTTGGATCTGAATTCTTCACCGCTAAGCCAGAAGCCCAGTCTCAAAAGCTCAATGAGCTGCTACCAGAAAATGCATATTTCTACAGTGCCCTTAAACAGGTTCTGATGGTTGACTCTGCTCAAGAAATCAGCGAGCAAGTGGTTCAGTTCCTCACAGAAGTGTTCAACACTCCACGGATTCTTGTTCAGAGCCCGGTAGAATGTGACCTCGAAACCAAAACTTCTATTCGAAAGCATTACCAACAAGAATACCCACAATCCTTTGTGGCTTTTAGTGTCAATCCTCAGTTGATTGGTGGTATTCGATTCTTTGTCGACGGCTCTGTCGTTGACCACTCATGGTTTGGACGGATTGCAGATATCCGAAGACTCCATACCCTCGTTAGCGCCTAATTGTTTTATCTTCTCATTCTCTCTCACCAATGGCAGAAGCAACCCTCAATTCATTTCTCGAGCAGCTCGATCAAGCGCTCTTCACCGATAAAGGTGGCCAAGAGTCTTCTGAAGGGACCTTTGGGATTATCCAGTCTTACAAAGATGGAGTCATCCAGATTAAAGGACTTCCGGGATTAAAAATGGGAGAAGTGGTAAAAGTTCAAGGAACTGATAATGAAGCTCTCGTGCTGAATCTCGAAAAAGATGAAGCTTACGCTGTGGTTCTTCAAGATGGTGAAGGAGTTCGTGAAGGACTCTTCGTAGAAGCCAACAACAACTTCTTGAGCATGCCCGTCTCTGAAAAAATGATCGGTCGTGTCGTTGACCCTCTCGGAAAAGTAATCGACGGAGAAGGGGACATTGCTGCTGAAGCGAACTACCCACATGAAAAAATTGCACCAGGTGTTATCGAAAGAAAGTCTGTAGACACTCCGGTGCAAACAGGAATTCTTTGTATCGATGCGCTTGTACCTATTGGTCGAGGACAACGTGAATTGATTATTGGTGATCGGCAAACTGGTAAAACAGCCGTTGCTATCGACACCATCTTGAACCAGAAAGGAAAAGACATGGTTTGTATTTATGTCTCGGTTGCTCAGCGTGAGTCAAAAACTGCTCAAGTAGTAGAGACCCTCAAAAAGCATGGAGCTATGGATTACACCATCGTGGTAAATGCTGGTGCTTCTGCCTCTGCAGTGATGCATTTCTTGGCTCCCTATGCTGGAGCTGCTATCTCTGAGTACTTTATGGATAAAGGAAAAGAATGTCTGATTGTCTACGATGATCTTTCGAAGCATGCGGTTGCTTACCGTGAAATGTCTCTCCTCCTACGACGACCACCAGGACGTGAAGCGTACCCAGGTGACGTATTCTACCTCCATTCAAGACTTCTGGAACGAGCTGCGAAACGAAATGAAGACTTCGGTGGTGGATCAGTTACAGCTCTGCCAATTATCGAAACGCAAGCTGGAGATGTCTCTGCTTACATCCCAACAAATGTGATCTCGATTACCGATGGTCAGATCTTCTTGGAAACCGATCTCTTTAACCGTGGTATTCGACCAGCTATTAATGTTGGTATCTCGGTATCTCGTGTAGGAGGTTCTGCGCAAACCAAGATTATGAAGAAGGTAGCTGGAACCATTAAGCTCGAACTTTCTCAGTACTACGAGCTCGAAGCTTTCTCTCAGTTTGCTTCTGATCTGGATGACGCGACGAAAAAGGTTCTGACTCGAGGACGACGGATTGTAGAATCTTTCAAACAAGCTCAAAACAACCCTCTCGAACTCTGGCAAGAAGTTTCTGTTATCCGTGCTGCTACTGGTGGTTACTTCGATGATGTAGAAGCGGAAGAAGTGCAAGGACAAATTGCTCAGCTGTTCGCTCACATGGAAGTTGAACAAAAAGACCTGATCAAGAGCATTATGGATGAAAAGAAGCTCACTGATGATATCGACGCTGGTATCAAGAAGACTCTCGATGGATTTTTTAAGAAATAAAGACTTATTAACTTATGGCTTCACTCCTCGAAACCAAGAAAAAGATCAAAGCGACTAAGCAAACTCGTAAGATTACCAAAGCTATGCAGCTCGTGTCTGCTAGTAAAATGAAGGTGTTCCAACGGAAAGCAGTTGCTTCTCGTGACTATGCTTGGGATTTGCTGAATGTCCTGCAGTCTCAGTTGACTGAAAAAGACGCTTCAGTGTTCATGGAGCAGCGTGAGAAGGGGAAGACACTCTTTGTGATCTACTCTTCGGAGAAAGGACTGTGTGGAGCCTTAAACACCAAATTAACAAAAGCTCTGACAACTTCTGCTGAGTGGAAGAACACTCCAGCTGATGAGCGATTGCTGATTACGATTGGCCGGAAAGCTGAAGCCTTCGCTGAATATAACGAAATCCCTATTGAACAGCGATTTAAAGGTCTCAAAGAAAATCTGACCCCCTTTGATGCCCTTGAATTCATCAAGCCTATCCTTGATTACTGGACCGAAGGAACTGTTAAGCAGATCTATATGGTTGCTCCTCATTACAAGAGCGCTATTGCTTTCTATCCTCTCGTGAAGACCTTTCTCCCTTTTTCATTCAACATGATTGAGAACCACTTTCATGTTGATAAGGAAGCTGAACGCCCTGAAATTTTCCCAGCAAAGAACAGCTACATGTACCTTGACCCGAGCAAAGAACGAGTTGTAGAGGCCCTGTTCGAACAGGTTCTCCAATCACTCTTCTTGCAAGCTTTCTTCGAACTCAAGGCTGCTGAATACTCGAGTCGTATGATGGCGATGCAAAACGCTACTGAGAACGCTGGAGAAATGATCTACGACCTGACCCTGAAGCTCAATAAAGCTCGTCAGGCAAAGATTACTCAAGAACTTACAGAAATTGCTGGTGCTATGGCCGCAATGGAGTAGCCATATTTTTTGACAAAACGATTTCGTTTTGTCATCTCGACCGAAGTGGAGAGATCCCTTAATGGGACCTGGGAGGGATTCCTCCACTCTGGTCGGAATGACAAGATAGAAAATCTTGTATCACATATAAACCCTTCACCCTTTAACTTTTCCTCATTATGACTGCAGAAACCGCAGCAGCTGCGACTGACAAAAGCACCAAGTCAACAAACCCGGTCGGAAAGATCGTCCGTATTATTGGTGTGGTTATCGATGTGTACTTTATGGATCACATTCCAAACACCTACAACGCGATTGAAATCGTTAAAGAAGATGGTGAAATTCTCACTCTAGAAGTGCAGAGCCACATGGGTAACGGAGTGGTTCGAACCATTGCTATGAGTACCACAGACGGACTCTACTGTGGTCAAGAAGCTACTGACACTATGAACCCTATCTCTGCTCCAGTAGGAGACAAGGTTCTCGGACGAGTATTTGACGTGACTGGTAAAGCAATCGATGGAAAAGGAGAACCAGACACAGAGCGAAATCCAATCCACGTCACTCCACCAAGCTTCACTGATCAAAGTGGAACTGTAGAAGTGTTCGAAACTGGTGTGAAAGTTATTGACTTGCTTTGTCCATTTATCAAGGGTGGAAAAGTTGCTCTCTTTGGAGGAGCTGGAGTGGGGAAGACGGTAATGATGCAAGAATTGATTAACAATGTCGCGAAAGCTCATGGTGGATACTCAGTGTTCGCCGGAGTAGGGGAACGATCTCGTGAAGGAAATGATCTTTTGGGTGAAATGGCTGAATCTGGAGTCATCGACAAGCTCGCCATGGTCTTCGGTCAGATGAACGAACCGCCTGGTGCTCGTATGCGTGTTGCGCTTACAGGGCTTACCATGGCTGAAAAATTCCGTGACCAAGGAAAGGATATCTTGATGTTTATCGACAACATCTTCCGATTTACCCAAGCTGGTGCGGAAGTATCTGCTCTTCTGGGGCGTCTTCCATCTGCTGCAGGTTACCAACCAACACTCGCAACGGATATGGCGACTCTTCAAGAACGGATTACCTCAACAAAGAGTGGATCTATTACCTCTGTACAAGCGGTATACGTACCTGCTGATGATATTACTGATCCTGCTCCTGCGACAACTTTCGGACATTTGGATGCAACCATTGTCTTGAACCGTCAGCTGGCTTCTCTGGGTATTTATCCAGCGGTAGATCCTCTTGATTCGAACTCTGTGGCCCTGAAGGCTGAGGTGGTTGGTGAAGAGCACTACCGAGTCGCTAATGAGGTACGAATGATCCTCCAACGCTACAAAGAACTCCAAGATGTGATCGCGATTCTTGGTCTCGATGAACTTTCTGAAGAAGACAAATCAACCGTAAACCGAGCTCGTAAGATTCAGAAATTCCTTTCTCAAAACTTCCATGTTGCTGAGCAATTTACTGGAACTCCTGGTCAGTACATCAAGAAAGAAGACACGATCAAATCTTTTGCTGAAATTCTAGAAGGGAAGTACGACCACATCGCTGAGCAACACTTCTACCTAGCTGGAACAATCGATGAAGTGGTTGAACGTCACAATGCTGAGAAAAAATAACCAAATAGTGTTCTCTTTCTCTTCTCAATTTTCTAAACACTAGCTCTGAATGGCTCAAACTTTCACCCTTACCGTTCGTACCCCAGAAGCAGAAGTACTCAACCTGGATAATGCTATCTCCCTCAAGATTCGTCCTGAAGGAGGTGAAATGGAAATTAAGCGTGGTCATGCGACGACTGTAGGAACGATTCTTTTCTCGAAAATGGTTGTTACTACTCCTGACTCAGAAGTGGACTACATCGTTCAGCGAGGTATGCTCTTCGTCTCTGCGGAAGAGAAGTCTGTACAAGTTCTCGCTTATCAGTGCAAGAAGGTTCAGGATATTGAGTATAAGTCTGCTAAAGAGTACCTGGAGTTTGTTGAACAGCAGCTCAGTGATGGTGCTGATCTCAACGACTTCCAATTGCAGTATCTCGAGAATGAAAAGATCGCGATGGTTCAGCAGGTGAAGGAGCTAGAGAAAGTGGGGTAATGATCACTCATGATTTTAAAAGATGAGAAGGTATGACGTCAGTTTTTGCCTTCTTTTTGGCTTCCAGAAGGTCATACTTCATGTTTTCTTCAGAGTTCTGGATAAGTTTCCAAAATCTTTTATAGTTATGTTAAGGGATTTCCATTTTTGAATAATTTTATGAAAACTCTGCTCGTCGAAGATAATGACAATATGGCAAAAGTACTGCTTTCTGCGCTTCAAAAGCGTGATATGGATGTGGACAGGGCTGCTGATGGAGAACAAGCCTTAGAACTGGTCAGCAATCCAAAAAAGTATGATGTAATTTTGCTGGATGTGATGCTGCCAAAAAAGAATGGATTTCAAGTTTGTAAACAGCTCCGGACTCAGGGAGTACAGTGTCCTATCTTGATGATCTCTGGAAAGTCTGAAATTGAAAACCGAATACAAGGACTCGAATCAGGAGCAGATGACTACATCTTGAAGCCCTTTAACTTTCAAGAACTCATGGCTCGCATACAGGCTGTGAAAAGAAGGGTAAACCCTGATCATTCGGAAGCCTTTGTTCTTCATGACTTGGTGATTGATTTTGAAACTCACTCGGTATTCCGTGGAGAGGATCGGCTTTTCCTTTCGGAGAAGCAGTACCTCATTCTTCAGCTCCTTGCTGAACATGTTGGGAAAGTGGTGAGTCGTGAAGATATTTTGAAAACGGTTTGGGGAAAGGAAGGGAAGCGGACATTGAATTTGGTAGATGTCCACGTTTGCAATCTTCGGAACAAAATTAATCAAAGACACTCCAAAGAACTCATCTGTACTATCAGAGGAAACGGCTACCTCTTGGAGTAATCACGTGTATGTCTATCAGTTTATGGTTTCGGAAAGCGGATAGAAACAACATGAGATTCTGAAATGAGATCGATACCCATGCTTTCGAAGATTTTGAGAGCTACCCACAGAGTAACGTTATTTCCGCTATCAACCTTCTGAAACCACTCTTTCTGCAGATCTGCCAAGAAGGGTTTTTCGAGATTGTGCTTTATGGTCAAGATGAGTTCATCTGTATCGAGGATGATCTGGAGGTCTGCTGTCACTTCTGCAAGCCCTTCTAGTAGATAGCGACAAGCCACTCCTATATAATAACGATCAAGCTGAAGGATGACATCGTGGATAATGGGAGAAAAGCTCCAAGTAGAAGATTCAACATCCTCTGAGTGAACTTCTTTGATGGTTTCTAGAAGTTCAGCAAGCGAAACTTCCTGGAGAAAGAGTGATGGGGTCTGCCCTAAGAGAATCCCTTCGTGCTCTACATAGCAGGCAGCTCTACCTAGAAGTTTTTTTACTTCATAACAGGTGTCTGGATTGTCTGCCTTTTCGGAAATGAGGCACGAAATGATCGTAAAGATATTCAGGATGTGGTGCTGTATTTGATCCTTATTATACTCCACTGTGCTAATGACTTATCTGTTGCTGGCTGATCTCAGCATATCGTATTCCTTAGCCTGATGGCATGAATATTTTAGTTATCGATGATGAGCCTTTGATTGCAGGGGCTGTGCAGCGTACCCTTAAGGGAATTGCGCGAGTTAATCAGGTGAAAACCGCCCTAAGCTTTCGAGAAGGCCTCAGCCTCGCATCTGAGGGAATCTATGATCTGATC
>CAYGRJ010000007.1:0-5242 GCA_964352285.1 uncultured Candidatus Peribacteria bacterium | reverse complement strand
TGCCTGGGGGATAGCACTTATAATGGTTTGGATCTCTGTGCTAGTATTCGCCAACAACAGCCTGATGTCCCGATTATTATTTCCACATCGATGCACTCGATGTCGTTTTTGGAAAAAGCTTTTTCCATGGGGGTGAATGATTATGTGAAGAAGCCCTTTCACCCCAAAGAACTCCAGCTTCGTGCTGAGAGGTGGTTAGGTGTCAGAAAGGCAATTCAAAAGACACAAAATCTTCAATATCATCAGCTCTCTTACAATGGATCTCTTCATGAATTTCATTGGAATGATAAACACCTGAAGCTCAGTAAACGGCAAAAGGATTTACTGTTGCTCTTTTTGCAGCGTCCTGAAGCGTTGCTTAGTCATCAATACCTCGAAGAGCAGTACTGGGGAGACCGTGGAAAACATTCTCATAATCTCAGATCAGCCGTACGGGATCTGAAGCAATCTCTCGCTCCTGAATGTGCTCATCTCATCCAATCGAGAAGAGGGGAGGGTTACCTGCTTCTTAGCTCTAAACCGATTTCTTCATAAAGCCTTAATAAACTGCTGATACTTAAGGCATTGCTTGTCTTTGATGGCTATAGGGAGGATAATGGAGACTAGAACGTCATCATCTGCATATGGGGGGCAAAATTATCATTCTCGAAGATGAAGAGGTGCTTGGGAAAATCTACTGCAAAAAGCTGAGAGCTGGGGGCTACGAGGTTGAATGGCTCCGCACTGTAGAGGAAACCGAAGAATGCATCAAAACCTTTGAACCCGATATCGTATTGCTCGATCACGGAATTCGCTACCACGAAAAAGCTGGTATTGATTTGATTCCTACTCTTCGAGAAAAACTTCCCAAGGTGAAGATCATCATGCTGTCGAATTACAGCCATAGTGAACTTCAAGAAAAAGCTCATCGTGCAGGTGCCCATCGCTACCTGATTAAGATCAACACCAAACCCAGTATGTTGATCAGTCATATTCAGCAGCTTCTTAAGCATGAATAACTAGAGGGGAATCTCAACAATAAAGGTGGCGCCTCCTCCTGATGTATCGTCAACTGAAATACTCCCTTTGTGCAATTCCACAATTTTTTTGCAGAGATAGAGTCCCAATCCAAGCCCCATACCCTTACTAGCTGTAGCGGTTCTAAACTTGTCGAAAATGTCTTCTTTGATATCATCCGGGACTCCAGAGCCGTGGTCTATGACCGAAATGATGAGTTTCTTTCCCTTTTGTTGGACATCAATATCGATGCTGCTCTCAGCTGGAGTAAAGTGTGCAGCATTGGTGATCAAGTTATAGAGTACCTGCCTCATCTTGGTGCAGTCGATCTCTGTTGTGAGCTCTGGTTCAATTCCACAATTGAAGGTGAGCTGGATGCCTTTTGCCTTCATCACTTCGGTAAGTTCCCAAACGATGTCTGATAAGTAGGACTTCACGGCAACTGTTGTTGGCGAGAGGCTCACCTTTTCGAGGTCAAACTGCTGGACGTCAAAGAGGTTTTGGGTGAGGTACTTGAGCTTGTCGAGAGAACCTTCCATGACCTTCATGTCTTCGAGTACCTGGCTCTGATGATCAAAGGATTCGAGAGTGTCTTCAAGTTGCAGTATTGCGACATTCAACGGGGTTCTAAACTCATGAGCCGTGACGGCGATAAAGTCTGATTGCTGCTTGAGAATTTTTTTGATCTGGGTGTTTTGTTTTCGGAGTCGGTCGGTTTTTTCTCTGATCATTTTCTTCATCAAGTCGTTTTCATCTTTTATGTCGCTCTGGAGGAGAATGTTGATAAAGCAGATATCTATAAACTGCTGCACATTTACAATCTGCTGTATCTCATCTCGAGAAAATGCTGATTTATCAGACTTTGGTCCCAGAAGAAGAATCCCGGTGAGCTGCTTGTCGAGATAAATAGGAATGGCGATTTCTGCACCCAGCTGGTCGAGTTCTGCCTTCCAGGTGTCATGCTTTTGGAGTGAAAACTCTTCTGCAACCAATACCGTTAGATGCTGTTTTTCGACCTCTTTTAGGAATTTATCTTTGATCAGCTGAGGAATACCAACGTTAATCTTTTGATCGCGCACGAGCATCAGTTCGGCTTTTTGAAGGTGGAGCTGTAGTAAAAAGGTCTTTTCGAGATGTTGTCGAAGTTCTTCGTAAGCTTTGGTGGTGAAGAGCTGTGACTGAAGGTTTTGCAGGTGATATCGGAAGGTCTTGAACTCACTGCTGGTAAACTCTGGAATATAATCTTCAAGCTTATGCCAGACAAAGAGCGAAAGAAGCGAGGCAATAATAAAGTTAAAGGCCGAGTTACCTAAATAACCGGACTTTGACAAGAAAGCATAGACCAGTATCCCAGTTGCTAAGTATCCCCCAATAACCAAGAGCTGACGGACAGCTTTGAGAGATTGCAGAGGAAAATCAAAGAATCGATAACTGTACATGGCATAGGCCGAAGAAACTGCAATGGGTATCAAAAATATAGGGCTGTACACAAACTGCCAGAAGATTCCGTAGAGGGGGAGTACTCCATTAGTCACCACAAAGGCCAGCATGGTCGGGACGAAAATCCAGAATGAAAAGCTAAACTTTGTACGAGCGAGGCCCTTGAGATCCACATATTTCTTAAGACCGAGCATCAGGGTCAATAGTGGCATGGCAAACATATGGACCATGTAGAGCAAGATCCATTCACCTAACTCAACCACTGGGCCTATGCCATCTACATAGGTTTCGCTCTTGTCGATCAAGTCCGTTCCGAGAGAAATGGAGGCTAGAAATATGGTCCAGATCCAAAATGCACGCTCTGTCCCTTTGCTGATGGTAAAGGTATGACGTGGAAAGGCATAAAAGAATCCCAAAAGCCCGAAGGTAAAGAGAGGTCCAGCAGCATAATTGAGCCTTCCTACAAAGAGGAGCCAATCTCCTAGAGGGATGAAAAGGTAGAGGTAGAGCGTGAAATGCCAGAACAACAAGCTCAGCAAGAAGAAAAAATAGTACTTTTTCTCGGCTGTCTTTAGGCCTTGCTTTAGAACGAAACCCAAGAGGATGAGGTATACGACGGCTATCGAAATGTAGAGGATATCGAACATAAGTAGTGATCAGGAGCCTCTCTAACTCCTATCATATCAAGATGAATGGCTATTAATAGCTTTTATAAGCAATTTCCTTCAGTCCGAGTGTTTCTGAAGTGAAAGTAACGGCGTCTCTTTCTTGAAAAGCTTTACAGGTATAGATATCGACAGAAAATTGAGACTCATCCCAGTGCAAGACAACGCCAGAGGTTTCCCAATGGATCCAGCCGTCTTGACCAAAGACCAAAGGTTCGCTGAGCTGAACCATATTGAGAGCGGGCGCGAGTCCCTTTAAAAAATCTTTGACTCCCTGGGTGCTGAGTTCCTGTTGTGGTTTTCCAGAGATAGAAATGCGCTGTCGAAGGATATGAGGAGCAATTTCTTTCCAATCATCTTGATCAGCTTTCTGCATGTTTTTGTGAACAGTAGCATTCTTAGCCCCAAAATATTTTTCGGCATGTTTAATGACGGTTGGCTTATTGATAATAATTCCAGGTGTAGAAATATCGATACTCAAGAATGGAGAGTGGTCTTCTCCTTCGTGATCCCAAGCATAGAGGTGAATAGCCGCTCCTTTTTCGAGAGGCATCCATCCGGAAAGTCCGTACTTGGGAGATAGATGCGTCACCGAATCTGCGATCGGTTTGAGTCCCATCATGTTGGCGAGATCAGCTAAATACTGATGAACCTTCTGATTCCCATCTTCATCGGTTCCCACAGCTTCTTTACACAGCATCTCGAGCACCAAGGTGTCCCGGGGGATGTTTGGATTTTCGAGTTCTCGAGCCTTTGAAACCGGTGTAATCTGTACTGATTTCCTTTCCATCATTCTGTCGATCCCCTGAATAGCTTTTTTGAGCGTTAAGTAAGCCCGACGTTCTCCAGAAGGGAGTACTTGCCCCCACTTAAACCCCATTCGGTTGGTAACTTCGTAGGCACGAGACCCATCGAGCGTGTGTGCAAACACCGGTACGTCATCTTCAACATGATCCCTCATACTGTACAAAGCGTTTTGGTAAAGCTCTCTCATCAAAACCAATGCGGTCCCTTTGCGCTGAGCTTCTGGAAGCACACCCCATTCAGCAACGTTGAGAACTTTATCTCGTTCTTGAGTGCCATTCCCAAAAAGGTGAAGAGCTTCAGCTAGGTACTCTTCGTAGGGAAGGTTTTCACGCGATGAGTCTCCGGTTCCTGCTATGACCTTATCATCCCATCCTTCTCGTACGGTAGTTTCGAAGCCCATACAAAATCCAAGGATCTTTCTGTCGTCCTCGAAGAGGATGGTGGCAAAGACTTCTTGATGGAAACTTTCGGTGAGGTTTTGGAGGTGCTCCATGGGATCGTAGAAGTACTGCATCTCCTTTCCATCTCTTGGACAGTGGTACTCCGAAGGAGATCTGAATCGTGATGATTCTTTTTCGTTGAGACTCCTAGGATCATCAAATGGGCCATATACATCTTGCAACGACATCTTTCCTCCACAAGCTGGGTCAGTACAGCAAAAATATTCTTCCCAAGGGCTTCCACCATAGATTTCTCGATAGGTTTCTGAAATCGAGCTAATCATGTGTTGAAGTCTGCCACTATCGAGGTTTTGGTGCAGCTTTCTCGATTGCTGAAGAAAACCTATTCGGTAGTTTTTTCCATGTATTTCACTTTCCCAAACAATCTTCATGACTCCTGCCCGAACCATGCCTGTTGCCGTCTCTATCATTTCCCATTCCCTGGGATGTTCCTGATGATGCTCTCGACTACTACGTGAATGTTTCCTATCTAGCAAGAGAGAGGACTGAACTGAAGGAAGCCGACCAGAGGGAGTAAGAACTTGTACCATAGCAAAAATAATTAGAAATCATTTCTATGCTATGTGTAACTCTGTCGGAAAACTGTCGTTATGAGTGCGAAATGCTGAATTAGCCATCCTGAAAGATCGGTACCTGTCCTCCATCCGTTGGATTGACCTTCACGCCCTTCGATAAGGCTTCGAAGTTGGCTTCTATGGCAGATATGCGCCGTTCCACCTGCTGAAAGGGAGGAATGATTTGATTGAGGATTTCTTGATAACGAGTTTTATTGATACGAGCACGTTCGAAGCGATCAACTGCTTGGAGGTATTGTTCGATTTGAGCGGTATTTGGTCCTCCTTCGAAGGAATTAGCAATCTCACGGCTCTCAGC
>CAYGRJ010000006.1:5552-18671 GCA_964352285.1 uncultured Candidatus Peribacteria bacterium | reverse complement strand
TTGTATATCTAGTGTAAGCATTTTGTCAGTCCTTGAGAAGGGGAACAGGTAGGTCTGACTACAAGTCTCAACATAGAAATACTGCTAAAAAACAGATATACTTCCTGTATGAGGTAATTATATGGAAATTCAACAACAGATCGAACTGAAGGCAAAAACCTGGATGAAGGTTGGAGGACTCGCTGACCACTACGTGGAGGTGAAAACAAGAGATGATCTTCAAGAAGCCTTCGCCTTTGCTCAAGCTCAGCAATTACCTATTATTTATTTGGGGCAGGGAAGCAACATGATTGTTCCGGATGCGGGGTTTCGAGGGCTCGTGATTCGCTTGATGAATGATTCCTTACGGGTTGATCATGATTTTTCAGAAGACCAAGCCTTGGTTGAGGTTGAAGGTGGGAAGATCCTTTCACGATTGATTGTTGATTGCCGGAGACAAGCCCTGAATGGTCTTGATAATTTTGTCGGCATACCTGGAGTGGTTGGTGCAGCTATCCGTGGTAACATTGGTATTCCAGAAGAAGAAATAGGTGATCTTGTGCAAGAAGTGGTGATTTTTGATGGAAAAGATTTTCGTAGTTTAAAGACAGAAGAATGTGCTTTCTCTTATCGTGATAGCAAGATCAAAGAGCAGTACTGGCTGGTATGGTCTGTAAAACTCTTGGTAAGAAAGGGAGATCCGCCTCATAAAGATGAATGGTTACTGGAACGGGTTTCTAAACAGCCAAAAGGCCATAGTTGTGGGTCTTTCTTCAAGAACCCAGATCCTGATCAGGAAATTTATGCTGGAAAGCTTATAGATGAAGAAGGGCTTAAGGGGATGAGAAAAGGTGGTGCCTTTATTTCTGAAAAGCATGGGAATTTTTTGATGAATGACGGGACAGGAACCGCTTCTGAAATTCTGGAGTTGGCGAGGGCTGTTCAACAGAGGATTCTAGAAAGTCGCTCCATAAAGCTTGAAAATGAAGTCTTGATCTATGATGAGCATGGAAAGCTTATTAGCCTTTAAATCTTCTCAAAAAGCTGCTAATCTGGTGTCTCTAGTACTTTTGAATATACGAGAATGCGATTTATTGTCCATGGGGGAAGACCTCTGAAAGGTGATGTGATGACGTCGGGATCTAAGAATGCTGCCCTGCCGATTATTGCTGCAACATTGCTGACCGATCAGGAATGCGTTCTTAGAAACGTACCTGATATTCAGGATGTACGGAAGATGCTTCAGATTATGGAACACCTCGGAAGTGAGTATGAATTTGCTGATAACGTCTTGAAAATTCAAACAGCAGAAATTAAGACGACAGAAATTCCTCATGACATGGTGAAAACTATGCGTGCTTCTTTGCTTTTAGCAGGTCCTATGCTTGCCAGGGCAAAGGAAATCAGTATTGGTTTCCCCGGAGGATGTGTGCTGGGGAAGCGTCCTGTTGACACACATTTAGATGCCTTTAAAGACTTAGGTGTACGTGTGCGAGAAGAGGAGAACATGATTCATATGGATGCACGAGATGCGAAAGCTGGTAAAACCGTGCTTAAAGAGATATCCGTAACCGCTACCGAAAATATCCTGATGTTTGCTGCAGGACTCGATGGAGATAGCGAAATTCGACTGGCTGCACAAGAACCCCAGGTTCAAGACCTTTGCCACTATCTGATTGAATCTGGAGTGTTTATGAAGGGAGAAGGTTCTCATGTGCTCCAGGTAAAGGGTGGTAATGCTATCCGTGGTATAGAGCATCGTGTTGTCTCTGATTATTTAGAAGTGGGTACCTTTGCTATTGCAGCTGCTGGTACCTGCGGAGACGTTACTATTCATGGAGTTCGTGAACACGACCTGGACGCCCTCTGGCAGAAGTTTCATGAGGCCGGTGTGATCATGGACTTCTTGGATGATAGTCGAGTACGTATTCGAGGAGTCAAACAGCTCGATGCTGTTGCAAAGCTTGATACAGGTATCTTTCCAAAGTTCCCTACAGATCTACAGGCACCATTCATGGTGCTGATGACTCAAGCACATGGTGTTTCAAAGGTTTTTGAAACACTCTTCGATGGACGACTCAACTACCTGTTTGAACTCGAAAAGATGGGTGCACGATTTGAATTCTTGAACCCTCATCAGGCATTGATCTTGGGACCCACGCCTTTGAAGGGAATGCCCATTGCCTCTTGTGATATAAGAGCTGGTGCCGGAATGGTCGTTGCTGCGCTGATGGCCGAAGGGACTTCTGAGATCTCGAGCATTAACTATATCGATAGGGGATACGAACGCCTTGATGAAAAGCTCAGAAACCTTGGAGCTCACATTGTCCGTATGCAGTCCGAGCAAGACATTGAATTGGCTGCCCATCGCAAACTTGATGACCGACACCACACTCCTGTGAATTCTGGAGTCTTGACGCCTTCTTCAGAAGTGAAGTTCTCATCCTAAACCTGTGAGTGACCTAAACGGAGCTTTCATCATCGATAAGCCAATGGGAATCAGCTCTTTTGATGTGCTCAGGGACTTA
Source organism: uncultured Candidatus Peribacteria bacterium (assembly GCA_964352285.1). GTDB lineage: Bacteria > Patescibacteriota > Gracilibacteria > JAUYGZ01 > JAUYGZ01 > CAYGQA01. The sequence goes on along the minus strand of CAYGRJ010000006.1, from coordinate 16,164 downwards.
AAAAGAAAACTCGAGATCAAGAAGGCAGGATACTTAGGAACTCTCGATCCGCTTGCTACAGGAGTTCTTGTTGTATTTGTTGGGAGAGGTACTCAGCTGATCCAATATTTCGAGAAGACCATAAAGAGCTATACCGTTGGATTTGAATTGGGGAAAGTTTCTGATAGTTATGATATCACTGGTGAGGTGAAACAGTGTTCCAGCTCTCTTCCTCCTCGAGAGGTTTTTGACGATCAAATGAGGTCATTCCTTGGCTCACAACTTCAGATTCAACCGGCCTTCTCTGCCATTAAGATCCAGGGTAAGCGATCTTATGAACATGCTCGAGAAGGGAAGGTTATGGATCTGGGCAAGCGACAAGTTGAGATATCAGAACTCGAAGTGATGGACTTTTCACCTCCACATGTCCAGATGCACTTGAGCTGCTCGTCGGGAACCTATGTGCGCTCATTTGTTCATGAACTTGGTGAACAATTAAAGTGTGGAGCGGTTATGAGTTCACTTGTTCGTACTGCAGTTGGACCCTTTCATGTGAAACATTCCCAACAGCTTTCTGATGTTCAGGCTGAGAAGATTATCGGTATCGATGATCTCGTGGACCACTATGCAGACTGGACTGGCTATTCATCTGGTGAAGCCGATTACCTCAAAAAACGCCTTTCTTAAGCTCATAACACAGGATGGCATAGTCATGTTCACACTATTTGAACATCAGGCTGTCAATGGTTGTTTTACGGTCTGCCTTGCTCAGAGCAACAGGCTTTCCTATGATGGTGTTAACAGTTCTTAATGTTTTCAAGAATGAGAAATTGGCTAAAGCAACTTGGGGTTATGTCACTCCTCCTGGTCCTGTCCCTAGGTGTTATGCATCTCCTTCCGGTAGAAGTCCTTGCTCAAGGATCATTCGGAGTAGATCGAAACATTGTTCCAACTGAAATTCAAACTGCCACAGGTGGTGAAACCAGTATTATCAACTTGGTACGAACCATTCTCAACTTCTTTCTTGGATTCCTTGGAATACTCTGTATTGCTATCGTGATTTACGGAGGTTTCATGTACGTGACTGCTGGAGTCAACGAAGACAACGCAGGTACTGGTAAGAATATCCTCACTTACGCTGCCATTGGTATCTTGATCATTCTTCTCTCGTTTGTGATCGTGAATACATTACTACAAGCCGCTGTTCCTGGAGCAACAGGTCAGTAGTTTAATTGAATAGAAATTTGAGAGCCCTTTACCATATGGTACAGGGCTCTTTTTGTGCCTCAGCTCTTCTGATACCATAGCCATATACTTGATATTATGACCAATAGTCTTTCTGAACTCGCTGCTGCCCAACTTCAAGGCATGAATACCATAGCCTGGTTTGGTCTTGCTGCTGATCCTCCAACTCTGGCACACCGTACCCTCATGGATGCCGTACTAGGCTCTGGATTATTTCAAAAGGCCGTTGTGTTTCCCGCAGGAAAACTTGATTACAAAGACTTTATTGCAAGCGATTGGCAGCGCTGGGATATGATTCAGATCTGGAAATCTGCTGCTGACTACGGAGACGATGTTGTCTTGGGAATGTTTGATATGCTCAGAGACCAAGCGACACCCTGGATAGACCTTTGGAAAGAGATCAAGTCTCTCCTCCCTAACACTCAGCACTGGCTGGTTGTGGGTTCTGACCAATATCTCCAGATGGAAGAAAATTGGAAAGACGGACGAAGACTCATGATGAAAGCTCGTATTGTAGTTGTCCCGCGAGATGGATTTCCGGTAAAACGTGTTCTTGCTCATCACCAGCTGATCAATATCAAGCCCCTTCCCGGTTCAAGCACATCGGCGAGACTTGGAGACCTAAATGAAGTTGATGAGAAAGTCCGTGAGTACATTCGCAGTGAATCTTTATACCAGTCATTATGAAACTGAGTGAAAACCAGTTAGAAACCGTCATTGAAAGAGCATCAGCTGCTCTCTCTGAGTACTGTATAGATAGCCAGATCCACGCAGTGGTCACGGGTGTATCTGGAGGATTGGACAGCGCTGTAACCATTGCTCTTGCTCAGCGTGCGCAGCAGAAGACCATCAAAAGTGGCCATGAACTGAAAAATATTGGACTGATCCTCCCTTGTCATTCTGATCCCCAGCATGCCGTACTTGGAAAGAAGGTCGTCCAGCGTTTTGAGGCTGACCTCTTGGAAGTTGATCTTACTTCTGTATTTGATGCTGCTCATGATGCCGTACTACGACCTCTTAGTGATCGACTCGTGGATCTCGTGGGAGGTCAGGCTGAAGACCGCTATAGAACTGCTCAGGGAAATATAAAAGCACGTATGCGCATGACCTTTGGGACCTACTATGTGGCTAATATGGTGAACGGCATGGTTCTTTCTACCGACAACTTTTCTGAACTCATGATGGGCTTCTGGACCCTGCATGGTGACGTTGGTGACTTTGGTATGATTCAGAACCTCTGGAAGGGGACTGAGCTCATTCAGATCGCCAAGGCGCTTGATGTGCCTGCTGAAGTCATATCTGCAGCTCCAACAGATGGACTCGGAGTGTTGCCAGGTGGTGATGAAGCTCAGCTGGGAGCCAAGTACGAGGAAATCGATGAGATCCTTAAGGATTTAATGATGGCTGGAATCGATCTGGATGGCAGTCTGGAACAACTCAAGACACTTCCGCAGATTGGTCATGATGAAGAACTGGTCTATAAGACTGCTAAACGTGCTCTAGGAAACGCCTTTAAAAGGAGAAATCCTGTGAACTTGAGTAGGGAGGATTTAGGACTGTAGTATTTCTCAATCAACATTTAGGAATTTGATCATAAAAAAGACGAGCCGAAGCTCGTCTTTTGATTTTTCTTCTTGATACGGAACTACTTGCTGATATTGCTGTAGCGAATTCCACCATTCTCAGTGAGTACTCCTTCTACGATCACTATGCCTTTGTAAGCATGTTGAAAGGCCATTCTCCACTTGGTTGAGTTTAAAAGAATTCGTGATCCGTTTCCTTCTTCGAGAAGGTAAGGCCTCTTATTGTCGATCACGATCTCTCCGTAAAATACTCTATAGTCACCTTCTTGCATTTCTTCAGCTTTCGTAAAAGGAAGTGCTTTTCTCACTTCATTATTTCGACTCCGGTCTACTAGCACCTGTACTCCACCAGCTTCTACATGGATACCAATGACGGTTCGCTGACCAGTCTTGAAACTTTCTGCCTCACGACCTATTAGCAATACACGACTTCCTCCGGCTTGAACAATGCTTCGAGATGCCTCAGAACCATAAACACGAAGTGCTTTACCTGCTGCCTTGATAAAGTAGGCACCATCATCTCCACGGTAGAGTTCTCCTTCTATGGTCATCACCCCATTTTCGGTGAAGATGTACCCATCATGTTCTGCTTTTTCTTGAACCACTGGGGCTGGAGTAGTCTTAGCCTCGCTTCGTTTCTGAGCAGGTGCAACGTAGTTTGGGTCGAGAACCTGAACCCCTCCTGGTGACACAGAGATACCAATAACAACGCGCTTCCCCGTTTTGAAGCTGACAGCTTCAACTCCTGTTAAAAATACACGGTATCCAGCTGCGGCAACGATGTCTCGAGAGGCTTCAGATCCAAAGACTCGGTAGTTAGCTCCGTCAGCTTGAAGGAAATATGCCCCGTCTTCTCCTCGGATAAGCATCCCTTCGGCGAACATCGTTCCATTAATAACGCGGATGTCAGAAGTTTCTGGAGCTGCTGGTTCTTGATAGAGAGTCGGAACTGCTTTCTCGAGAGACGGAGTAGGAGTCACTACTGGAGCAATTACTTCTGAAGGCGTGCTTGTTTGATCTTGCTGGGTTTGCCTCAAGAACTCTTCATAGAGTCTTTCGTAATCAGTTGTTTGAGCCTGTGCTCCTTGAATTGAGGTGAATAGGCCTAAGCTCAAGATGGCTAGGGCAGCGACAAGTCGTTTGTTCATGAAGTGGGTATTAGCAAAACATAAGTAAATCGTATCAAAGAGCCCTTTTTGGCCCAATGCCTTTTGCTAGACTGACCACCAAATACTGGCTTAATGCATAATGTTTGACAAATACATATTTATGTTATATAATAATATGAATTGTTTATTTGTCTATGACTCTCCTCCTCTTGCCGCCACCATCAGGAAGCTCCTATGAGCAGCGTAAATCTCGAAGATTTCGCAAAGTTCTTGGACTCGCACTGCTCGGGATGACCATCTCTCTGAGTGTTTTTTCACTGTATTCTTTCCAGGAGCAAGAGCTCTTGGCCAGTATTAATCTCAGTGAACTTCATGAAAATCCACTTCATGGTTCTTTCTCTGCAGACGAATTGGTCTTTGAGAAGAACAGAATGGATGTGAACCTGTTTATCCATGGAACTGAAGCTGGAGAAATTCATAAGCTCCAAGTACAGCTTTCTGAGTTAGGATATGGATACCACTTATCTGAAAGCGCTGATCAAGGTGACTCGAATCTCGAACTACGAGTCGATACTCGTAAGCGTCAGGAGTTCCTAAACTCTATCGCTGGTCAGTTTGGGCAGTCTTCACAGGAAGAATCCATTCAGAAGACTGACGAAGGATGGGCTTACCATCCTCCCCTTGGAGGAGTCGTTCTGAATGCTCAACTTTTGAAACAAACACTCCGTGAGTTCTCTGAGCGATTACAGCGACACGAGGGAACTGGGATTGCCAGTATGAACCTTTATCTCCAGCAGCAGTCTGTAGCTGAGGAGTCGAAGCTCTCTGCTGTATATGACCAGCTTTTAGCAATCACCGAGCAGGCTCTTGTCGTACGGTCAGGTGATTATGACGAAGTCTTGGACCTCCGTGAACATCCGGAATGGGTGCTCTATAATGAGTCAGGAGTACGACTTGACCGAGAACAGGTTTTTCTTTGGGCACAAGATTTGGCGCAGAAGCTCTCCCGTCCCACCAGCACGGTTCGTATCGTGGGGACGGAGGAGGTCAGATACAAAGCTCACAAGGCACAGGTAGAAGGTGAGTTCCAAGAAGGGATTCGTATGAATGCGGATGAGATGACTTCTCAACTTATCGATGCCTTTCTGAACCCAGACGTCAACGAAGTTCAGCTTCGCCAGTACGAAATTCCAGTCAAAGTCATGAATGAAATGACTGGAGAGATGATGGACTTGATCAGTGTGGGATACTCTGAGTACTCAGAGGGTAATGATACCAATAGAGTTCACAATGTAGAGACCGGACTCAAGAGAATTAATTACTCGTACATCCAGCCTGGTGATGACATCTCCTTCAATCGTCTTAACGGTCCTATCAATGGAGAATTTCAAATGGGCTACGCCATCTTTGGATCTGGAGCAGGGAAATCACTTGGAGGTGGTATCTGTCAGGTATCTACAACATTTTACAGAGCACTCCTGAACTTAGGTGTCCCTATTACTATGCGTCAAAATCACAGCTGGGATCTGAGTTACTACCAAGCTGGTGGTTACGGTTTAGACGCAACGATCTTCCCTTCAGTAGGACTGGATGTGAAGGCTCAGAATGACATTGATTCACCTCTCTTCGTCTACTCCTACAACCGACCAGAGACTGAAGAAGCCTTTGTCCTGGTTTATGGAAAAAGTGATGGACGAAAGGTAAGCTTAGAACCTGCTGAAGAGTATATCCCTTGGTATGGTGCTAAGACTCTGAAGTGGACACAGACAGTTGAGCTGCCAGATGGCGAGGTGAAACAGAATCAGATTGTGAGCCGGTATAGACGATAATCCCCTTAACAAAATCTTTCTTTAAGAGACCCTCTGGGTCTCTTTTTTTTGCAGACATAAAGCGCTATAATTGCAGCTCTGTACGAGCTCATGAATACCCAACCATTCCAAAGTGTGTTCTCAGACCTTCAAGAATTCTTGAAGGTTGCAAGCAAACCCTTGATTGTCGTGAATGGTCCTACAGCCTCTGGTAAGACTAGGATGGCCGTAAAGATTGCCCATGAAGTTGATGGAGAAGTGATCAATGCGGATTCTCGACAGGTTTACCAAGAGATGGTGATCGGAAATGAACTCACGAAGCCAGAAGAAATGGAAGGTATACCTCACCACCTGCTTAGCTTTGTTCCCCTCGAGAGGGCTTACACCGTCGCTGATTTTAAGAAGGATTGTGAAGAACAGATTGCTGATATCCAGAGCAGAGGAAAGGTTCCCATTATCTGTGGAGGATCCATGCTGTGGATAGATGCCGTGGTAGATAACTTTACCCTTCCAGAGGGAGAGCCAGACTGGGATTTCCGAAAAGATTTGGAACAGTTTAGTACTCAGGAACTTTTAGAAAAGCTTCAGAAAGTAGATCCTGAAGCAGCTGAACAGCTGAAGGTAGATATGAACCCGAGGTACCTGAGTCGTGCCCTCGAGATTTACGAGATGACCGGAAAGACCAAGACAGAGCTGTCTGGAAAAGCTGATCGCCAGTATGATGTGTTTAAGTTAGCACCCTATTGGGAGAGGGAAGTGCTCTATGAGCGTATTAATTCTCGAACTCAGTACCAGTTTGATCACGGTATGCTTGAAGAAGTTCAAATGCTCGTCGACAAGTATGTGAATGGAAAGCCAGAAAACCTTCTTGAACTCAATTGGCCGAGCCTGACTTCCATCGGCTGTAAAGAAGTGATTCCGTATTTGAAAGGTCATGCCACAGCTGAGGAGACGGTCGATTTGCTGAGAAGAAATAACAGAAGGTATGCGAAGAGACAGATGAGCTGGCTCAAGAAAGATGACGAAATACGATGGGTTGCTGAATAATAATATTCTTACTTTTCGTCAAGTCTTCCCTCATAGCTAAGAGCTGCTTATGCTCGATTTTTAGCCGTTTTTGCGCTATACTAATATGAAGGTTTGAGAAAAATCTCTCAAAAAAAGCAAGATCCAAAATAAAAAAATCTAAACAAAAAGTTATGGAATGGAAAGCCCTAGAACGCATTACGCATCATCACTACGACCTCATACCAGAGGCCGAAGTTGAAGAGCTTTCTTCACAACTTCTTCGCATGATTCATAACGAATCTACCGAGCCTCTAGAAGCTGCAAAAATTGCTTACACCTTGGTACTGGTTCAACTCAAGCGAGAGAAACCAAACCTCGTAAAGGCCAAGAAGTTTTTCACCATGCTGACGAAAATCCTCAAGCATGAGATCCAAGAAACTGAGCTTCATAGTCATGAGAATGCAGAAGGTCATCTTCTGTATGTAAGAAAGCTTGCAGAGCATTATTTTCACCACATGATGGTCGTCTCTGAACTGCGTGAATGTCATGGACTCACTCGATCAATTCACCGACTACGACGACAGAACCACGAAAAACTTATGAAGTTGCAACGCCATACAGACACCTTCTGGAACCGTGAGCAGCAAATTATTAGAGGAACTCTTCAGAGACACTATGTTTTCTTTGGAGCACTGTTCGCCATGGCTCTCTTCTTTAGCTGGAACTCCTTCTGGAGTATTTCAGACTTCGCCATGGCTCAGTGGGTCTTTAGTGAAGTGAGTACCGAGCAAGTAGGTGTGCTGGTCCAACAAGCTATGCTTCTCATTTTCTCACTTGGTTTTCTGTGGTTCTTTGCCAGTTACCAAAAGAAAGATATTGGAAGCCCACTCGTGAGAGAAGATGAAGCGTAGAATTCACTCTCAAAATAAATATGAAGACGAGACCCTAGAGGGTCTCTTTTTATTGTGGGCCTTTATAGCAAAACTCTTTGTTTTGTCATTTCGAGCCTGTCGAAAAATCCCTTGGTGATTGTAGGAGGGATCCCTCCACTTTGGTCGGGATGCCAAAAGGGGAGTACTCAAGTACTCGTAGAACTGCTAAACTGGACGTACTTTCACCACCATTCATGAACATAGGACTAATAAAAGGAGGTCAGTTGGGACTCATGCTGATACAAGCATCAGAACACTACCATGATGACTACCATGTGCTCGATGGTGACCCGACTGCACCCTGCAGAAAGTACGCCAAATCGTTTACAGAAGGTGAAGCTCTCGACAAAGAGACCGTTTTGAACTTTGCTAAGGATCTTGATGCTATCGTTATTGAATTTGAGCACGTGAATGTGGAGGCTCTTGAAGAACTTGAAGCTCAAGGCGTGAAGATCTATCCCTCTGCAAAGATTTTAAAGATGGTTCAGGACAAAGGAACGCAAAAGCAGTACTACTTGAATGGAGACTTTCCTACAGCTCCTTTTGACCTGGTAGTAGATGCCAAAGATGCTCGAGAACAAATCGATATCTTGCCGATCGTCCAGAAAACTCGCACAGCTGGATACGATGGTAAAGGTGTACAGGTGATCCGTAGTGAAGAAGATTATGATAAGCTCTTCGACCAACCATCAGTGCTCGAGAAGATGGTTGATTTTCAAGCTGAGATTGCCGTGATGGTAGCTCGAAATGTCGATGGCGATGTGGTGACCTGGACGGCGGTGGAGATGGACTTTCATCCAGAGCATAACCTGGTGGAGTTTTTGCACTGTCCGAGTTCGCTTCCGCAAGGAGTCTTGGACACTGCTGATGAACTGGCTCGACGATTGGCTGAGGAGCTAGAATTGGTTGGGATCTTGGCTGTCGAAATGTTTGTAGAAGAGGATGGAACGGTGCTGATTAATGAAATAGCTCCACGTGCACACAACAGTGGTCACCACACGATAGAAGCCTGTGAGACTTCTCAGTTCGAGCAGATTGCTCGAATAGTTCATGGAGAAGCTCTGGGAAATACTGCCCTCAAAAGCCCAGCGGTGATGGTGAATATTTTAGGTGAAGTTGGTCATACTGGCCCAGCAAAGGTTCAAGGACAGGAGGAAGCTGAAGCACTAGGAAACGTATTTGTGCACCTGTATGAAAAGGAAGTCACCAAGCCTGCTAGAAAGATGGGTCACGTAACCGTTCTCGATCAGGATTTGGAAAAGGCCAAGGCGAAGGCTAAGATGGTGAAGAATACTTTAAAAATTGTCTCATGAGCGAAGAAGCAAAATCTGTACGAGTCGGAATAATAATGGGCAGCAAGTCTGACCTAGATGTGATGAAAGATGCGGCAGCAGTCCTCAAAGAACTCGGAGTTGGCTACGAAATGACGGTTGTTTCCGCTCACCGAACTCCAGAACGCATGGTTGATTACGCTCTCTCTGCAGAGGAGAGGGGATTGAAGGTGATTATTGCTGGTGCAGGAGGTGCTGCACACCTTCCTGGCATGACGGCCTCACTCACCCACCTGCCAGTAATAGGAGTGCCGATCAAGTCTTCTAACTCTATGGATGGTTGGGATTCTGTGCTTTCTATTTTGCAGATGCCTGGAGGTGTTCCAGTAGCCACCGTAGCCTTGAATGGCGCTAAGAATGCTGGGATCCTGGCAGCTCAGATTGTGGGTACTAGCGAACAAGACATTGCCGAGAAGGTCAAAGAATATAAGTCTTCCCTGAAGACCAAGGTCGAGGATTCTATCGCTGATGTTGAAGGCTTTGAGGTTTAGAGATACTGCACAAGTACTCTAAAAATTGAGAGGAGTAGAATACTAGCTGTAGAAATCTGCAATAAGCCGTGCAGGTTTGCTTTTTGTGTACTTATTTTGGTTATGAGAACACAGACAGCTGCTATTCCAAGACTGACCATCGTGAGCCAACTCACCATTTGGGTGAAGAGGAAGAGATCAAAGGGGATAAAGAACCCGTCGAAGAGATCAAAGAATGCGTAGAAAAGATTACTGATGACGATGATGAACACGCCTAGTGAAATACTGACTCCTTGGTATGTAAGCTTTTTCATTTTTTGGTTATAGAGAATCTTTTCAGCCTCAAAGCATTCAGAACCACGCTAATGGAAGAGAATGCCATGGCAAATGAAGAGAAAATAGGATTCAAGAATCCAAGGGCTGCCACTGGTATACCTACCGTATTGTAAACGAATGCCCAGAAGAGGTTTTGTTTGATGTTCCTCAGGGTTGCTTCGGAAAGTTCGATGGCTTCCACTGCTTTCAAGAGATCGCCCTTCACGAGCACAATGTCTCCTGACTCGATGGCGATGTCTGTTCCGGTTCCCATGGCAATCCCAATATCAGCGGTAGCAAGAGCAGGGGAATCGTTAATTCCGTCTCCCACCATGGCTACTATTTCTCCTGCCTTCTTGAGCTCTTTGATCTTTTTTGTCTTCCCTTCTGGAGAAACTTCTGCGAGTACCTCATCTATACCGACTTGTTTGGCAATGGCTTCTGCCACTTGTTGATTATCACCGGTCATCATGATGGTTTTTATACCGCGCTTGTGCAGGAGCTCAATAGCTTGTTTCGAGGTTTCTTTGACCCCGTCTTGGACACCGAAGTATCCTAAGAGTTTCTTTTCATCTGCAACCATCAGTACTGTTTGCCCTTCTGCGTGAAGTGCATCGATCATCTGTTGTTCATCTTTCAGGCTGATCTTGAGGGACTTCATATACGAAGAGCTCCCCAATGAATATGACTTCCCTTTGAGCTTCCCTCTTACGCCTTTTCCGGTTATGGCTTTGAAGTTCGTGACTTCCGCAGTTTTAATCTTTTTCTGCTTGCAGTACTCAAGAATGCTCTCGGCTAGGGGGTGCTCTGAATGCTGCTCTAGTGCCTGAGA
>CAYGRJ010000006.1:0-5542 GCA_964352285.1 uncultured Candidatus Peribacteria bacterium | reverse complement strand
GTCTGAACTTCTGGGTGACCTTTAGTTATGGTCCCGGTTTTGTCGAAGCAAATTACTGTCATTTTGTGAACCTTCTCTAAGCTTTCGGCCTTTTTGAGGAGGATTCCCATTTCAGCACCCTTACCAGAGCCAACGACGATTGAGATCGGTGTAGCAAGACCCAAAGCACAAGGGCAGGCAATAATCAGAACGGCAACAGTCGATATAAGGGCTTTAGAGAGATCTCCAGTGGCGAAAAACCATCCGAGAAATGTAACCACTGCAATAGCAATCACCACCCAGACGAAGTACTGGGAAATAAGATCGACGAGTTTTTGAATGGGAGCTTTTGACATTTGAGCTTGTTCTACCATTTTGACCATCTGTGCCAGCATGGTTTCTTTTCCAACCCGTTCAGCTGAAATCGTGATGACCGTATTTCCATTTACTGTTGCCCCTATCACTCCATCTCCTTTCTGTTTATCTACAGGAATACTTTCTCCAGTTACCATCGATTCATCAATGGTGGCATTTCCTTCTGTAAGAAGCCCATCTACAGGGATCTTTTCTCCAGGTTTAACGAGAAGGATGTCTCCTTTCTTTACCTGGTCAATGGGAACATCTTCAGTCGTTCCTTTTTTAATAACGCGATGTGCAACTTTTGCCGAAAGCTGCAGAAGCTTTCGGATGGCTTGGCTTGCGCTTCCTTTGGCTTTTGCTTCCAGGTAGCGACCGATCATGATGAAGGTCGAGATGAAGGCCGCATCCATAAAGTAGTTGGCGTGGATGTCGGTAAAGAAGACATTGTAACTGGAGTAGAGAAACGCCGCACTAATACCCAGTGAGACTAAGGTGTCCATGTTTGGTCTGCCTCTGAAGATGAGCGTTGGGATTCCTTTGGTGAAGAACTCTCGAGCCGTGTAGAGCAGTACCAAGAGGGTAATGCTAAACATCACATAGCCCTCGTAGGGGATATCAAAGACAAAATCTAAAAGGGTTAAGACGATGCTCGCCAGGGCTCCAAAGGCTACTTTGTACTTCTTGTCATTGATCTCAGAATCTGATTCTGGTCCGACGTGCTTGGAGTGATCTTCCCCATGATCCATCTTGCTGTGATCCATTTCTTTTCCATCATGTGCTCATCATTGCCAATCATCAGAAACTAACTTGGCTCTGTATCCGGTTTTCTTAATTTGCTGAATGATGTCATCGGTGCTGATCTGATCCTCTTCAAACATGACTTCTGCTCTATTGGTCGCAAAATTAACCTGGGCGTGATGAACTCCTTTGAGTCCACCGACATCTCCCTGTATATGATTCACGCAGGAAGCACAGGTCATGTCGGAGATGGAAAGTTGAATGGTTTTCATGAAGATTTGGGTCTGAATAATGATTCTCGAGTGCTGCTTCTTAATCTTTGGTGGCTCATGATGACAATAGATCTATAACAGATTTCAAGAGTTCTTCTGCTTTTTCAGCAACTTTACAAACTCTGCTATTTCCCGTGATTGCCATCATAGTACTGGGGAGCTGTGCTGAAACTATCGTCTTTTCTTCTTTTCGATAAACGATCACATTACAAGGCATGAGAAGTCCTATCTCCTGTTCGGCATCCAATGCTTGCGAAGCGAGTTTGGGATTACAGGCACCAAGTATGAGGTAGTCGTCCATATCTTTATCGATCTTTTCTTTCATTTTAGCCTTTACATCTATCTTGGTGAGAATTCCAAAGCCTTTTTCTTTGAGAGCTTCTGTCGTTTTTAAAAGTGCCTCATCAAAACTGAGTTTAACTACCGTGCTATAGCTGTATGCATTTTCATTAGTCATATTTCAATATTATTATGTGTCTTCACCATACCCCCTTAGGGTATAATTCAACAATTCCCATGTCAATACTTCGACCTTGCCCAATCTTTTAATACTCCCATTATCTCAAGATGCTCGCTCACCAATCCTTCTTTCTCTCAAGGAAGCAAACATCACTGGTAGTACGACAAGTGTCATAACTACTGATGTTGTAAGTCCAGCCACAACAACAAGAGCTAGTGGTTTTTGTACCTCCGCTCCAACACCCCCAGTGATCAACATTGGTAATAAGCCAAAGATTGAGGTGAATGCCGTCATGAGTATTGGACGGAGTCTTAACATAGCCCCCTCTAAAACAGCCTCATGAATACCTTCACGGGTGATGATTTTCCCGTCAGATATTTCTTGTCCCTGATCTCCTCTATCTCCAAGAGGAATCCTGAAGGTCTTTTTAAAGGCATTTTCCAGATAGACCACAACTACTACACCTGTCTCAACAGCATTTCCAAAAAGAGAAATAAACCCTACTGCCACGGCAACTGAAAAATTGTAATCAGCCACATAGAGGGCAATCACTCCTCCCACTAAGCTTAGCGGAATCGTTATCAGAACGATTGATACCAGGCTGAGGTCTTTGTAAGCAATATAGAGCAAGAGAAATATGAAACAGAGCACCACTGGAACAATCCAGCTCAGTCTTTTTTTGGCCCGTTGTTGATTTTCGTACTGGCCCGTCCATTCCACACTGTAGCCAGCTGGAAGTTCTAATTTTTCTTTAATATGCTCTTTTCCTGCTTCTACAAAAGATACCAGGTCTGTTCCGACAACATCCATCTGCACTGAGGCTTCTATGACTCCATTTTCACTCTTGATGACCGCAGGCCCGTCCACAAGTTCAATATTGGCTATTGAGCTCAAGAGTACCTGAGTTCCATGCCTTCCAAAGAGAGGAAGAGATCGAATGTCTTCGAGATCTTGTCGGAAATTTTGCTTAAGCCTTAACTCTACCGAGTACCGTTCTCTGCCTTCTACAGTCGTTGTGACAGGTGTTCCCCCTATTCCAGCAGAGATGGTTGTTAATGCATCCATTTTACTAATTCCATGCTGTGCAAGTAGTTCATCTCTCAAATTGATGTCCAAATAGCGGAGTCCCATTCTTCGAATAGCAGACACCCCACTTGCTCCAGGAACTTGCCCCATAAGATCTTCAACTTCTATGGCCAGATCTTCTAGTACCTGAGGATCGTCTCCAAATACTTTCACTCCCACTGCTGCCCTTATCCCGGTAGAGAGCATATCTACTCGTCCGATGATCGGCTGAGTGAAGCCATTCCAAACCTGATCAATTTTTATTGACCTATTGAGAGAACTGATGATTTTTTTCTTCGTCATTCCACTCCTCCATTCATCCTTTGGTTTGAGGGTTATAAATGTTTCAATCATAGAAAGGGGAGCTGGGTCAGTTGCTGTATTAGCTCTTCCCGCTTTTCCGACAACCTGCAAGACCTCAGGAACTTTAGAAATAATTCTGTTGGTGGTTTGGAGAATTTCTATCATTCTTTTTTCGGAAACATCTGGAACCGTTATGGGCATATACATAATTGCCCCTTCATCGAGTGGTGGCATAAACTCAGAACCCACAAAGGACATGAGAATTATTCCAATAGCAACTAATCCCGCAGTACAGCTTAAAGTAAATCTCCTCTTCCTGAGGGCAAAGAGTAGAATTGGCTTGTAAAAGGCTTGAAGTTTTCTGACAAAAAATATTTCGTGATCTTCCTTCAACTTTCCCTTAATAAAAAACGTAGAAAGAACGGGAACCAAAAAGAGCGCTGCTATAAGTGCTCCAAGCATTGCAAAGGTATTGGTGTAGGCTAGCGGGGCGAAGAGTTTTCCTTCCATTCCTTCCAGAGCAAATATTGGAAGGAAAGAAAGAATAATTATAAATATGGCAAATATTATGGGACTCCCAACTTCTAAGCTTGCCTCCATCACCGTCTGAATTCTCTCTTTTGCATTCTTCGGAGGATGTTCAAGAAGCTTTCTGTAAGCGTTCTCACTCATAACAATCGCTGAATCGACCATTGTTCCTATAGCAATAGAGATCCCTCCCAAACTCATAATGTTAGAAGGAATGCCCATGAGGTACATAAATATGAAGGTCATGAGAACTCCAACCATGAGAGCTATTGCAGTAATCAAGGTTGATCCAAAGTGCCACAAAAACACCGCTAGAACGATGGTGGTAATGATGAGTTCTTGAATGAGCACATTGCTCAAAGTACTGATTGCTGCTTCGATAAGATTTGTCCTGTCGTAAAATGGTTGAATTGAGACACCTTCTGGAAGGGTCTGCTCTAGTGAGAGTATTTTCTTCTTCACCTCAGCAATAACCTGAAGGGGATTTCCTCCATATCTCATCACGACTATCCCTCCTACTTTTTCTCCCTGTTCATCTGCCAATATACCCCTGCGGAATGCACCAGCTATCCTCACATCTCCAACATCTCGAATGGTGAGTGGAGCATCATCAGACCTTTTCCCAAGAACGATGTTTTTGATATCACTCACGCCCTCGAAGAAACCTATTCCCTGAATGGCAACCTCTCGATTCCCGGTATCCACAACTTTCCCAGACACATTATTGTTTCCCATCTGAATGGCCTCCATCACTTTTTTAATCCGAAGTCCATATTGTTGGAGTTTATTGGGATCCAACACTACCTGATAGGTCTTCACGTACCCACCCACTGAGGCTACCTCTGCCACCCCAGGGACACTCTGGAGGGCATACTGGACAGTAAAGTCTTGTATGGACCTCAGTTCAGTCAAATTTTTGTCTTCACTCTCCAAGGTATACATAAAGACCTGGCCAAGCCCAGTTGCATCTGGGCCAAGCATTGGCATAATGCCAGCTGGAAGTTGAGAGCGAGCGAAGCTGAGCCGCTCAGAAACCCTGTCGCGTGCGAAATAAAAATCAACATCATCGTTAAAGATTACTGTTACCATAGATACTCCTAGCTGTGACATCGCACGAATATCTTTTACCCCTGCTAGTCCCTGCATACTAACCGTGAGGGGGTAAGTGATTTGATCTTCTATGTTCACCGGACTTTGTCCGGGCCACTCAGTCATAATGATCACCTGATTCTCAGAAAGATCTGGGAGAGCGTCTACGGGAGTTTTATAGAGCACGACAACTCCTAGCACCGTGATGATGAGGAACAGCATGACGATGAGGAATCTGTTCCTGAGGCTGTATTTGATGAGATTGTTGATCATGTCAATTCTTGTTACTGGGATTCTGGTTACTGGTATCTAGTTACTCGTTTCTGGTTTCTTACTCTTTAAATTCTTTTCGAAAAGATCTGGTGAATCGAGGATGACTTGAGTGTTGATATCTATTTTCCCGGTGACTTCTGCAAATTCTCCATCGTCAGCAATCACATTTACTCTCAGTTTCTTTGGCCTGTTGTCATCTTTTAGAATCCAGATGTAATTAGTGTCATACGACCTCTTGATGACAGAAACTGGGAGTTGAAAGACTTCAGCTTCTGTTTTATTTAAAAGCACACGAACACTTCTGTTATGGGCTATCTGTAGAGAATCATCAAGCTTTGCCTGTACCGTAATCGTGTGAGAATCGCTATCAACTTGTGGGCTTTTTCTGCTGACAATCGCCTTATAAGTCTCTCCAGATTCTTCTAGAACTTCAAAATCAATTTCATCACCTATCTCAACCTCCTTACTCATATTC
>CAYGRJ010000005.1:0-18718 GCA_964352285.1 uncultured Candidatus Peribacteria bacterium | reverse complement strand
ATGGATATCAGAACAGTTCGAGGGTTCAGCCTGACCGAAGAGGGGTTCGTCTCTGCTGATCTCGTCATTTGGTCTTACAATATACCTCCACTTTTTTAACAGAACCTATGGGATACCTACGCATCGCCAGCATCGTTCTCGGCATACTGCTCTTCGCATCACAAGTGTGGAGTTACACATCAATCGATGAATTCAGTCTTCAGCAAAATGCGAGTGGGGGAGTTCCAGCGCGCTTTATTCAGGTGGATGAAGCAACTTTAGATAACCTCAAAGACGAACTCAAAGAACTCGAATCTTCACCAGACTACGTGCTGGCAGACCCCAGCCCACGAAGTTTTGGACGCAATAATCAACCCTTCTTACCCGACAGCTCACGCCGATAGACCCTTCTCTATGCGAACCTTTATCGCCACCATCTACAACCCTGCGGGAGACGAGAGTATTGTGAAGCTCAAGGGAGACACTCAGGAATCCGTCCGCAAGCACCTTCGGCAAGAAGGCTATACGATCAAGAAAATTGTCGAACAAGAAAACCAAGGGCTCTGGCAGACACTTCAAAATATAGAAGTTGGTCAGCGTATCAAACCTCAGAATCGATTACGCTTATTGCGTACCATGGGGCAAATGATCGGGAGGGGATACGTTCTCGAGGCAATTATTGATTTCTTACTGGCTGATGAAAAAGAAAAAGATGTGAAGAAGCTGCTCATCATCCTCCAAAAGAAAGCTCAAAAAGGCTACAAAGATTATGTAGAACTCTTTCGAGAAGCAGAGGACTATTTCGAGCCGGAGTTCTTTAGCATCCTGGTAGCCGGGCAAAAAACCGGAACCGTTGGGTCCAACATCATGGACTATGCCGAAGGGAAGGCGAAGCTCTTGGAACAAAAGGGATACCTGGTAAAGACCCTCTCTGGAAAGTTCGTGGTCTTGGGGGTAGTTTGTGCTGCCTTCTTAGTTATCGTTCTCTTCGTGGTTCCACAATTCACCAAGCTCTTTGGGGACGCGCTCGAGCTCCCATTGGGAATGCAGGTTATGGTCTTTTTGTCTGATCTTTTCAGAAACTATTCGGTCTTGGTCTTCGGGTCTAGCATTGGTCTTGTAGCCTTGTTGATTAGCCTTTATAAATTCCACCTGGGCTTCCGCTTCACCATTCAGCACCTCTTGCTTAAATCCCCTGTGCTGGGAGACCTGCTCCGCATGATCCACACTCGAGACTTTCTCTACATGATGGGAAACCTGATGAGCAAAGGAGTCGCGCTGATGGAAGCGATCCGAATCGTGATCGAGCAAACCCGAAACCTCTGCTTCCGATCCGTCTACGAAGCTATTGAAGCAAACCTGGAGAAGGGGAGAAAACTCGAACAAGTGCTCAAACCACTAGATCCTCAACTGATCAAATCAGGACTTTATGTTGCCGTCCCTTCTGGGTACTTGCTGGATAGTGTGGCTCAAGCCATGACCCTCGGGTCCAAAGGGGGGAACTTAGGAGAGCTGCTTTTCGAGGCCTACATGACCTATGATTTCCAGCTGCAAAACCGCATGAATTTATCCATCAAAATCCTTGGTGCGGCTATTTCCATTTTCACCTACCTCGTGATAATCTTTATGATAGGATCCCTAGCTGCTACCCTTTTCAAGGTTATGAAAGACCCAACAGCAGTGGTCCATCTCTTTCAACATTGGTCTCATTCACTCATCTCTTAATTCACTCTTATGAAGTTTCGTTCATTCTTTAGCCGACAGCTTATGCGAAGCACGGCGCCAGGTTTCTCCCTCGCAGAAGTCTTGATCGCTATCGTGATCATCACCATTCTTACGATTGGGTCTATTGCTGTTTACTCAACTCAGCTCGCTAAAGCTCGTGATACAGAACGAACAAGTGACATTGCAAGAATCAGTAGGCTCCTTGACCAATTTATCGCTGAATATGGATTGCCGCCAAATAGTGATATTGGGAATGCGAGAAGAATTAGAAAAGATACCGTGAAAACAGCATGTGATGGCGCAAGTTTATTTGCCTGTTTTAAGGCTGTCGGGTATTCAACAAATAATGATCTTTACGAGATGCTGACGGATCCAAGTCAAGGTATTGCAAATAACCAGTCAACTGACACGAAAACTTATGGGTATTTGTATAATGCTGACGAAAATAGCTACAAAATATGTTCTATGCTTGAAGACCAGGGTAGTCAACTTCTAAACTTTAACTATGATGGCGCAGGAGATGCAGCTGGGACTGGTAATGATATTTACTGCATGACGTATACTCCAGCAGGAGTACAAACAAGTGTAGAAAATGAATCGGTGACACGGTTTGAAGATATCGATTTTGACACCATCAATGATTAGGTTGTTTAGCAAGATAGAGAAGTCATGGCGAGCCTTTACCTTAGTTGAGGTGATGGTTGCCATGATCATCATCAGCATTCTTTTGGTTTCTGGCTTGGGAATCACCAGGCACTATCTGCAGCAGAACGCTTGGGACACTTTGTTTCAGCGACTCGAAAGAAGCTTTCAAGACGTCAATGTCTATGCTCTTGCGGGATTCTCAGCTGGTTTCGCTGAGAGTGGTGAGCAGGTGGCTGAACTTCCCGAGATGTACCACCTCTACTTCGAATCCGGACGAGACGGTGGGGCGATTTGGTACTTCGAAACCCGACGACAAGATCCAGAAGGAAGTGCCACTAAGCGTCACATCAGCTATCAGGATTATATAGAATTCCCGGTGAATCGGATCCTGATGGAAAAGGTTGAACTCTATGCCGACCACACGGGAGGCGGACAGCAGACCGAAAGCAATGTCTTACTCACCTGGAAGAACCCCTTTGCTCAGCTCAGTTTTCAACCAGTCGCCACGGAACTCAGCAAAGCAGTTGGTGATAACACCCTACTCGAATCCGAATTCGACCTCCCTGCAGATTACAGTGGTTGTCAGAACAATCCAGATGAGTGCTCCATGACCATTATTTACGAGAGAGAGGGGAGCACTGAGAGACGACAAATAACTATCGATCTCCAAAAAGGCGTTTCAAGCGGACCACTTCTGAGAGACTAGTAGATAACTTTTTCTTCTTACAACCATGCCTTTCGCCATCTTTCTTGTCAGCCTCTTGATCTCTAGCTCGATGTACGCGAGCTCTGCTCGGGTGTCTCAAGACTCATTGGTCAACCAAACCCTGATCAACAGCACTGCTGCTTTTTACACCGCTTCTTCGAGCGCGGAAGTGACCTGGAGCAGTACCAAGGCAGAAGACAGCACCAAGACGATTGCCGAGTTTACGAACTTTAGAACCGATCAAGAAGGCTCTCCCACGACACGAGACCTTTTTTCTGATGCAACCAGTTCCGATGGCGGGAGCATGGTCATGAATCAAGCAGTTGATACTGATTCAATTAGCACGCAGGTAAAGCTGGATACCAAGAGTTTTGTAGAAGAGCATGAGCTCAACAGTGCAGAAGTCTTCCTCTACAAAGTCCCTCCAGATAAAGCTATAGACGAGATTCGATTGGACTATTGCCATGAAGACAAGGACACCAGTTGCCCAGACTTGATTGTGGAGTGGTTTCGAATCTCCGATACAGCAAGTCTGAGTTTCCTCGACCTCGAATCTCTTAAAGATAAGTCCTCTGATCTCAACCAGTACAACACCTGCTTAGATATCTCAGAAATGAATGCCGAACGCTGCGTGGTCCAAACCCAACAGGGGTCGAGTAGTGATCTAGATGTCATATCAAATCTCGACGAAACGATGTACCAGAGAAGGATAGTTCTCAACACCCTTTTTCCAGGAAATCACTACCTTTTTCGCTTCCGAACTCGAGATAAATCACCAATTCACTTTCGACTGATGGGTGTTCGCGGAGGAAAAGAAGCTCCACTTCCCACTGCCTACTTCGAATCTGATGAAGTGGGTCAAACGCAAGCATCTTTCCGAAGAATACGTCAGCAACAAGCGGTCTCTGGTGGATTACAGGATGGCTTGGAGTACGTCCATTACGCTCATCAGCTCGAGAGTAAGTAGGCAGGTCTAGAAAAAAGCCTCAAAACCTGCTATACTGAAGAGAAATAAAAATAAAAAATGGCCTGTCTTTTCCGATCTCAATTCGACGAGAACTTCTGGAATCAGAAGCGATTTGTGAATGCTAACTACGATGAGAGTAATAGAGGCTTTGAGAGTGATAAGCGAAGTCATCAGAATACTGAAGAAGAGAAGCCAGTGTTCTTGAGTCTTCTTGATCCAGATGATTCAGGTAATGATCTCTATAACTACCCAGGAAATTCAACAGATTTAGATTCACAGTCTCGAATTGAAGGTTTAGAAAGCTCCTTTCACAATCAAGTGGATAGTGTATTGCGCGGAGAGGTTATGGGCGGAGAAAATAGTCAAGATTTAGGATTCTCAGCATTCTCGGTGCCTTTGGTGAGCGATAGCGATGTCGTAAATAATGTTCAAACTCCAGCAGTTTGGGGAGGACTTGACCTTATGGAAAGCAATGAAATGGGAGCTGTCGGGATTCACATCAGTGATATTACCCAGTCTGCCCACGAAGCCGTTACAGAGATGCTCTGGCCAGTTATTGAATTTTCAGAAGTAAGCGGATCACCAGATCCACCTGTCGAAACTGTCGATCTCAGTGAAGAACCCACAGCAAAAGTTACCAAGGAGGCTTCGAGGCAAGAAACAGTAAGCGTCGTAAGAGATGGAGCTCTACGAATGGTGACAGAGTCGAGAAGCAATCCACTCAAAAAAGTTCCAGAGCCCGATATTAAGAGCCTTCAGAGTTATAAAGAGGTGAAAGAAGAAGGGGTATTAAAGAAAATTGGTAGATATGAAGTGAAAAGAGAGACTCGAGGTGGAGGACAGGGACGTATCCTTTTTCTTCATGACCCTATGCTGGGCCGAGATGTAGTCATGAAGGTACTCAAGGTTGGGAAGTCTTCGAATCTAAAACGCTTCGTAAGGGAGATGAAGTCGATGGCGAAGTTCTCGCACAGCTCTCCTCATATTGCAGATATTTATATAGCTGGTCGCATAGAGCATCAAGATGCTGATGATGAAGTTTTTTATATTCTCCCCGAATATGATGCAGCAGCTAACGATGAAGAGTTTTCTAAATCGATCCAAGCTTTGCCTGGAGAAAAGAAGCAAGAATTTATTCGTGAGCAATTTGTGCCACTTCTAGATGCATTAGAGGAAGTTCACAAGAAAGGCATGGTTCATCGAGATATTAAACCTGCAAACATTTTCGTGGACAGAAGGTATTCTCCACAGTCAGTTCAGGGGAGAGATTTTTTACTCGCTCTGGGAGACTTCGGGCTTGTGATGGAGCAGGGTGAGGTTGATTCAGCAATCATTGGAAGTCCTCAGTATATGGCGCCAGAGCAGATCTTTAAACCTGAACAGGTGTCTGAGGTGGCGGATCTCTTTAGTCTTGTATTGAGTATTGCAGAGCTTATGACCGGGCATCGTTTTTCCCAGAAGGTTGATACTGTTGGCGACCTCATTCAGAATAGAAAGCGTTTCATAGATGATGTAATGTATCGGAAAAAAAGGCTCATGCTCTTTACTGCTCAGCTTGTTCAATCAGGTGTTGCTCTTGAGGTCGCTCGAGTAATGGTTAAGGCTCTTGAACCAAACCATAAGAAGAGAATCTCTGTGGAAAAATTTAAAAAAGAACTTACAGATGCTCTCGATCTCGTGCAGAATACATCTGAAGGTAGTTAAGAAGGCTAAATACTTGACAAAATATAAAAACAAAGTACTATGTAATCCATAGTTTTTTTTATGCCCGAATCCAATCAGCACATCCGGGAAGTCTATTTTGATCAGAGACAAGGGTGGAGCACTCCTAAAGAATTTCAAAAGGCTATTCGGATAGGAGATAACAAGGAATTTTCTGAACAAATGATCTATGATCCGGATCTTTCAGAAATCGACAGTCAGAATATCGTTGGGAAGGGTTTTGAAATAGGTGACACTCTGTACACGGTTCACAGCCGCTTCCGAGAGCAGCTAAAAGAAGCTTTTTTATGCTACGCAGACCTTCCGAGATACAATATTGCTAAAAATCAGGATGGTGAATTAATCGATGATCAAGGAAGGACTTCAAAAGAAGATGGTTATAATCACGTCCATGTTGATGCCTTGATCGCTCTTAATGCTTTGCGATGGCTTCAGGCAATTATTGAATCATCAAAAAAAGATTAATAAGCTCTTATGAATAGCAAGATCACAGAACTGGAGAGTTCCCAACAACGCCCTCGACAACTCCGAATCAAAAACCCTACCTTCAGCCCCAGAAACCCAGCTGAGCTCAAAAAGAATCTGGAATTGATCGACCCAATAGCTGTCGATACTGAGCTTGCTGCTCATACAGCATTTGATATGCAAAGGACGGGTGATTATCGAGTAATCGAGATTCTCAGCATCAAGGTTATTATTCATAATGGCGTCGAAAAACTCATCAATGAAGTTGTAGAGGGGACAACAGAACAAGTGGAAAGCTGGATACGAGATCAAATCACAGGAAAGATTCTCTCTGCTGCTTGAGAAAAGAGCCAAAAAAGGCTATAATAAAAAGAATACAAAAATAAAAAAACAGGAAACATGAACGGACAAAAGGGGCACTCACGTCTTGATACCAAAGCTGCAGATAAGTACAGATTCTCTCGAGATCTCCTCGAAGAGACTGTTAAAGCTTTACCCAAGCCAGATCAGCAGCTTTCTCAGAGAAGGCTCTCTGAACATCAACTGGGGTTAGATGCTCTCAGGGGAAAATATCCAAAGATATTTATCGATATCATGAAAGAAGTGGTTATTCGAGATTCTGCTTCTCCAAAGCTTCTCCTTGGGATTCTTAGGCAGGTTGAGCAATTCTCTCAACCAGGTTCATTGTTCCATCGAGACATAGGAGCTCCACACTTTGGAGAAGGAAAGCCTCTTCGAGAGTTTATCATGGGGCTCAATGAGTTTTCTGATGCTCTCGACATGATTCCACCTGAAACAGAGTTACGAATTTATGACCAAGTATCTCAAACAAGAGCACAAGTCTATGGATCTTCTCCGCGAATCCAGTCACAAGCAACTTTCAGAAATGAACTTGATGAATATCAGTTCCAAGCGGGGATGATAATGGAAAAATTATTTTTAGAGACCGACAAAACAAAGTTGAAGAATACACTCGAAATGCTGACTACTCAGCTCAAAAAGCTGAACACGAAGCTTAAAAAAAGTATAGAAACTTTAAAAAGCTCCGATGCTTACAGAACAAGTTTTGCAAAAAGTTTCTCAGGGGTCTATGGGAAAACGCTCCAGATAAAAAAAACAGAACGCTACGAAGTTCCGGACGCACCATTGGCTAGGGAGGTAGAGAAACCAAAAACCCAGACGGGAAAAATTATCCGTAAGGGTCCTGGTTTTTATGACCTTGAAAAATTCCGGCCAGATCAGAGCTAGTCATTCAGCACACTCACAGCTTTGTCGTCATCATCGGTAGCGATGTAGACCATCGACGGACCTTGGATACTCTCGCAAGCATACATGTTCGAGATATTGACCTTCGCCTTGGCGAGTTTTTCTGCCATGTCTGCAACGGCACCGGTTTCACCTTCGAGAGTGACGGCTACCACATGGCCTTCTCTGAGAGAGCTGACGCCTTCTTTCTCCAGAACTTCTTTGGCTTCTTCGTACATCCCAGACAGCACCAAAAAGGTTTCAGTTGTTGATCCTTTCGAAAAGTTCAGCATGCCTCGTATGGCAATCCCAGCATCTGAAAAATCCCGCGCAGTCCGTGCTAATACCCCAACTTCATTGGGAAAACTAAAAGCAATCTCGGTCACCAGTTCAGCCTTCATAAGAAAGAAAGATTAAGAAAAACTGAACACAGTGTAGCGGAAAGATTCCCTCAAAAAAATAACGATTATCGATTCGCATGAGCGTTTGCAGTAGCATCAAAGCCGGTTGCAGCTCTGAACATGGTTTCTACGAAATCTGCTCGAGTCATGTGTCCCCAAGCATTATAGTTTGGCCCTGGGTGAGCAAATGTATCGATATATCGATACTGAGATCCAAAAGCAACATAAGGAGCAAACCATTCATCTCCTCTAACATCAGCGTAAGGTGTGTTTAGGGATTGATTGGAGAGGTCAAAGCCCATGCTGTTAAAAATCATCTTGAGTCCTTCTGCTTTATTTACAATGTTGGTCGGGCGGAAAGAGCCATCTGCATATCCAGATATAATTTGGTTCTCTTTTGCAAAGCAAATAGGTATAGAGAACCAGTCTCGATGCACATCCGAGAAGCATGAGCTGTATTTTTCGATACTGAGATTGCTTCTGTCTCCCATCAGAATTTTCATCATTTCGGCTCTGTTTATAGAAGCACCTCCTTGAAAGCTTCCATCTGGGTATCCACTGATCAATCCCATACTCTTAGCCCAACAAATCGCATATTTATTAGGGACCGATTTGTCCACATCTGTAAAACAATTAACATTCGGACCATAAATATTGAGCATATTCATGATGATTGAATTCCTGTTTTTCTGATCAAAATGAACATCGGCCTGCTGCGAAACCTGCCTGATCTCTTGCTGGGTTTGCTGAGGAACAGGTGTGTTGCTAGCTGACTGTTGTTGTTGTTGTTGTTGTTGTTGTTGAGTTTGGTTTTGTTGTTGGATAGCATTTTCCAAAATCACTTCAACTCGATCTTCTGCACCGCTTCCTATCGGAAAGCTATAGGCTTTTGTTCGAGCTATATTTCGCAGCCAGGCCAATATGCTATGCAGCGGAACGATCACGTTCAGCTTTGATCCCGACTCAGAATTGAAAGCGATGAAGGTCGGAATCCCTACCAACATACCGTCTCGATCAAGAGCAGCACCTCCAGAATTCCCAGGATTAATATCTGCAGAGGTTTTGATTCCCGCAATAAATTCAGTTCCCTCGACATCCGCGAAGAGGTATCCACTCACGACACCTTGCGTCAGGTGAATAGCTCCACCTCCTATGGTTGGGAATCCAAGGACATAAGTTTCTTCACCAATCCCTGGTGTTATTGATTCAACAGCCTGCGTGAACCCTCTCATTTGAATAAAGCTGCTGGTGATAGGGGATGCAGTTACTCCTGTTGGGTTACAATTACTATCTACAGATTGATCTTGTTGAATAAGGGCGAGGTCAAGGCTGAGGTCGTATTCCAAAACTTTTCCAGTTCGTTGGCACTTCGGGGCTTGTTGGGAGCTGTTTGAAAAAGAAAGAATGATGTTCTTGCTCGGTCCGTTGACCACGGGGTCAAAAACCACATGAGCATTGGTCAAAATGTAACCATTCGTGGTAAACACAAAACCAGAACCTCGAACTTTATGAGTCTCCAGATAGGGGAGAACTTCTAAACGAGCTGCTTCAATCTGTTCATCGCTGTATCCCACCTTCGCACCTCTTTCTCTGAGGATCTTCATGAGTTCTTCTTCATTTTTAGCTACTTCACGAACTGATCCAGGAACTTTCTCAGTTGCTTCGAAAACCATCCCCGCCTCACGTGTTACTTCTAAAGACACAACAGAGGTGAAGACGTCTTCACGCAAATCATTCTGTCCTTGAAGAAGGTTCGTAGAAAATGCTGATCCTTTCAACTCTTCTTCGGCCGCTTCATAATTCAGAATCGGGTCTGCATGGTACATTTCATAGAGAAACTCGGCTTGGGCTGGGGAAGCAAAAGATGCCGCTAGTCCAATAATCAAACTCGTCAAAAATAAGCGCTTCATAGAGAGGGTTTAGTATTGCTTTCATCAAAGCAAAAATCGATACCTAAATAAAGCAGGGGACGTTGACAAGGTTGTCACAATTCCATAACCTATCTGAGCTCCGCACGCGTCGTATAGTGGCTATTACATTGCCTTGCCAAGGCAGAAACACGGGTTCGATTCCCGTCGCGTGCTCCACCCCATGAATACGAGACGGAGACGAAGAATGAATGGAGATGGACCCCGACCCAGAGGAATCGAGGCGGTCGCGTGCTCCACAGTTGAATTCGAGATGAGTTCAAGCTGAAAGTGCAGAACGAATCCGAAGATACTGTGCCCCGCAAAAATGCGGAGTATTTTTTGCGGGGCATGACCATTATTTATGTACCGACCCCACAAATCGAGCATTATCTGCTATAATAAGCTCCTCAATACGCTTATGAATTTTTCAGAACTCATCCATCAACGCCGAGCCTGTCATCACTTCCAAAAAGGAGTGCAGATTCCAGATGAAGACATCTCCAAGATGATCGAGATGACCTCATTGACCCCCTCTGGCTACAACGCTCAACCTTGGGAGTTCGTCGTTGTTCGAGATCGGGAGAACCTTCAGAAACTTCACGAAATCGCCTTCGAGCAGCCTCATGTCCAAGATGCCTCGGCGGTCATCATCGTGTTGGGAGACATGAATATTGGCAGGCGAACTGAAGAATTAGTAAACATGTGGATTGATCACGGTTACGTACCAGAAGAACGACGCCAAGCTCTGAGCAATTCCATTGGAAAGAATCGATCGCCGGAGAAACGACGAGAAATGGCCCTCCGAAACGCCATGCTCGCCAGCATGACCTTGATCTACGCTGCAGAAGACTTGGGCTATGCCACTTGCCCGATGATGGGTTTTTCGCAGTGGCAGCTCGAAGAGTTCTTAGAAGTCCCAGAAGATCGTCTAGTGGCCCTGATGATTGCCGTCGGCAAAGCAGACGATTCAGAACCCCTCAAGAGGCTTCCTCGTAAAGAGGTAGGGGAGATGATCCACTGGGAGAAGTTTGGTGAACAGTCTTAATTACGCGAGCTCCGTCTAGCGAACCTGCTTGAACCCGATCTGCAGTTCCACGACACTGGTAAAGAACTCACTCTTCTATGAAAGTCCTTACTATTCTTCAGCGCGCCCAAGAGCGACTCGGAGCTTTTGCTCTCAGCGCCTACGCATCTCAACTGACTTTGGGGTTGGTGACGGCGATATTTCCAGCTCTCCTGGTGATTCTTACCGTCGTTGGTTTTTGGATCGACCCCGCACTTATTACTCAAGAAGTTTTGAGCATCTTATCGGGAGTGGTTCCTGCAGATATTTTGGATTTGGTCGATAAGAACCTCAAAGCAACGCTTCCAAGCCAATCAGTAGGTGTGCTCAGCCTCGGGTTTGGAGTCTTGATCTATTTAGCCATTCAGTTGCTGAGGCAAACCATGTACGTGCTAAACCTTGCATACGATGTCGATGAAGATCGCAATTTCTTCAAGCGAATAGCACTGCTGCTCGTACTGATGTTCTCGGGAATCTTTGTGCTGGTCATTATGATTCAGTTCCTCTTTATTACCACCGGTCTGGTGGCCTGGTTAAATTACTGGGTAGGGTTTACCGTCATTCCTCTCGAAGTCCTGACCTGGCGATGGCCAGCAGTGCTCTTGCTCATGATCGTCATGGTCACCCTGAGCTACTACTTTATTCCCAATCATCAGCACCGACAGCTGCGTCAACACATCTCTGGAGCCTTGTTTTTCACTATTGGGTGGCTAGTCATGACTTATGGATTCAATATCTACGTGAGCAATTTTGCTGACTACAATGCTACCTATGGGGTCTTGGGAACCATTATTTTGTTTATCTTCTACCTCCAGCTCAATGCCTATCTTTACCTCTTGGGTGCTATTCTCAACGCTGGCGTGATTCAGGCCACAGAGAAATCCTGGTGGGATAAGGTGCAATCAGTACTCTTTACAGAAAGATCATGAAAAAAAATAAGAAGCTCATATCAATGATCCCTTGGTTTATCTTTGCACAGGCACTGATAGCCATGCTCGGCTCACTCTATTTCAGCAACTTTGGTGATCCTGTTGAGAACTTCAAACTTGGAGTTTTTTGGTTATACGGCTACGGATACGACCCCTGTCAGCTCTGTATATGGGCCCGAATCCTGATGTATCCTATCGTCCCGATCAGCTTAGTTGGAGCACTTACGGGCGACAAAAAATTCACGAATTATATCTTGCCACTCGCTATTCCAGGGTTTTTCTTAGAGATCTACCACTACACCCTCCAAAAAACCAAGATCGGCAATCCCTTTGGCTGCACTGGCGACAATCCCTGCTCTGCCATGAGTGTGGACTACTTCGGATTTATTACCATTCCTTTCCTCTGCCTAACGGCATTCATAGTGATTCTCGTTCTTGTCCTGATGCACAGAAGAGCTAAATAGCTCCAAAAGGAGAGTGAGTCAAAGTATTGACATTTTAAGCATGTAAATTATAATGCGGTCTCTTAAAAATGAGACATGTTAAGCAAATTGAAAAATAATGTTCTTGATGAGATTGATGAGGTAGAAAATCAGGTGGTTAGAGTGATGGGTGAATTAGTTGAGTGTGTTCAAGGGGATATGGGATTTGAAGATGATGAAGGATCCACAATACGGAGTTTTCTCATGAACCAATTGCCATTGTTGTGGATAGAGTATGGGGAACTAGCACAGGTGAATGTAAGGAGTTTTGCAGCATTCCACGCCCTCATTGGGAGTACCACTTCCTTTCCAGACGGGAGAAGAATCGTTAGCGCTGTGGATCTCACCGGAGATCAGTCAATCGTAATGAATTTGCTAAGCATTCGAGAGAAAATTATAAGGCAAGTGGAGTCTGAATCAACCTCTTCAATCAAAGGGGAGATTGTAAAAATGGTGAGAGTGCGGTTGGGTCTTGATTCTTAGAAAAAGGTCGGGTATACTTATGTGGTATTTATCCAACCTTTTTGTTGATTGCGAATGAAAGACCTCAAGTCATCTGATAAGATCAAGTCCACTCTCAAGGACCTGCTCGAAGAAAAACTTACAGAACTTAATGAACTGCGGCCTATTAATCCGGTACTTTTGCAGAAATTGAAAGAACGCTTTCAGGTCGAGATGACCTACAACTCCAACGGGATAGAAGGCAACACCCTCACCCTCAACGAAACCTATTGGGTTTTCCAGGAGGGGATCACGGTGAAGGGGAAATCACTCAAGGAGCATCTGGAAGTCAAAGACCACAAGAAGGCCTTAGAAAAGCTCTATCAGATTGTCGAGTCGCCGACTGAATTTCGCCTCTCCGAGCAGCTCGTCAAAGATCTGCATCACGCCGTGATCGAGATGTCCGAAGACTACGATGACTACGAGTATCGCAATACCGATGTCTTCATCGCTGGGTCAGATCACACACCAACCACACCGGCAAAACTTGCTGAAGAAATGAAAGAGCTCATCAAATGGTCTCGCGAATCTCGACACCACTACCACCTGATAGAATTCGTAGCCCTTCTTCACCATCGCTTCGCTCAGATTCACCCTTTCCTCGACGGAAACGGACGAACTTCACGACTGCTGATGAACCTCTTCCTCATGAAGGAAGGGTTTCCCCTCGTCATCATCCTCAACAACGATCGACAGAAGTATTATCGGGTCTTGAGACAAGCCGATAACGGCAAGCCAAAAGCTTTGATCCAGTTCATCGCTCAATCAGCATTGAGGTCTTTGAATTTATATCTCGATGCCGTACGGCCTGCCCAAGAAAAAGACGAGTTTATCTCCTTGGCTGATGCCACCAAATACTGTGACTACTCGCAGGAGTACCTCAGTAAGCTCGCCAAAGAGGGGAGGCTCGATGCCCACAAGAAATCTCGAAACTGGGTCACCACCAAGCAGGCCGTGCTGGATTATATGGCTAAGCACGGGAGGAAGGACTAAGCCTTGAGTCGAGGGTCTCGGGATGGAACGATATCAAGGTCTTTGAAGGCATCTGGAAATTGACGAAAGTAGACTTTTGCTCGATATCTTGCTGTACTTGGTTTTTTGAGTTCTAAAGATTCCATCAGGTCAGTATCTCGAAAACTTGAGTCTGTAAGGTATTGCTGAACTGCAGAAATATATTTCTTTTGAAGAGGAATTCGCACTTTTCGGTAAGTTGAGAGTCCGTTCTTCTTCCGTATTCGGCTTAGGCCAGCTCTCAATGATTGGAGAGATTCATAACCCAAAAAAAGTCGAGCATCTTCTATGCTGAGTCGATCTTCTTCACGTTCAGGATGGTCATGGTGTTCAACAAGAATTCTTCTCATTTCTGAACCATCTTGGTCATCTTTCTTTCCCTTTCGAAATAAAACACCTTCCAAAAGCTCTGGGAAATCTCGTGAGAGTTCTGCTACAGAACGTATAAAATTAATCTCTCTTGTGGCACCTATGCACTTCATCGCATCTTCAGTACTCAGTTTACATTTCCTGTAGTAGCGGATGAGTTCAGCCTGGATCTCTTTTGGAATACCATGTTGCAATGAAATACTGAAAGCATTCTCAACTTGATAGCGTGGCAAGAAACCCAGAGCATAAGCCAGGCATATTCGTGGAGCAGAGTCAGTGATTGTAGGTTTTTTTCTGCCATTTTTTTGACCATATTCTTCAGAGAGTTTTGGATTCTTTTTCCTAATTCTGTTGAGGTACCGATAAGTCTGAGCCCTCGTGTTTTTTTCAAGCAAGAGTTGAACATCTTCTCGCTCAAGAAGGTACTCATGGAAAGCTCGAAAAAGCAGCACATCATGCTGTGTTTGTTCACGCTCAGAAAAAGCAGCTTCAGCAAGTTTCATCGGTTCAAAATCAGGGGTCACAATTTTCTCTTCGTCATCAAGGCTTTTTGAATGACTCCTGAGTTCATAGAGTCGTCGTTCTGATTTCTTATCTGGCTCTAGACCAAAAAACAGAAGAGCAACTTCTTTTGATATCAGTTTTTCAGCCAGAAGCACCCCAACTCTCTTGCTGATCCAAGAATATTCGGATCGGCTTTCAGGACATATGGGCAATACAGCATCATCTAGTTGACCTTTATAGTGCTGGGTTAGGGCCGCGGTTCTCATTACAAAGTGCAGAAAATGCTCAGTTTCTAGAAAATATTGAGCCTCTTCAGGGGAAAGAACCCCTTGTTTGAAGGATTTTACGACTTCAAAGTAGAGTTTTTCTCGCTGTGGCTGAGTATGCCAGAGTTGCAGTTCGGCATCTTTGAGACTGTCTTGTTCTGAATTTACTCGTCGATAGAGCTCCTTAAGAATATAGATAAGGAAGCGAGAACCGAGCAGCTGTTCGGGGTCATTTAGAGCCAACAATGCCCCAGAATTTCCATTTTGAAGAAGATCTTCTATCTGACCTCGAGTTTCGAGAGTGGTAAAGTGAAGAGAGGGGAGTGAGTTTTGGTTTGGTTCTAATCCCATATAGGCTATGCGGGACTCAAGACCTCTGTCGTCTTTCCAGTGATGACCGTAGACCTGTAGCATGCAGATAGTAAACAAGATTACATTATACAACAAAAATGAATCCTTGATAAGTGATTAGGGATATAAAGAAAAGATCGTGGTGCTTGCATATTTTGAACAATAGGCTAAAATGCATATAGAATTTCTCTGAGTTGAGGCCTCCAGATCCCTGAAGGATTCCTCAGACAAGTCCTTTGACACCAACGCAAAGAATAGAGCTGTTTATACCAGCGAGATCATGAGAAAGTTCATTTCCTGTGAATTTCCTCATGATCTCATTTGTTCTGACACCCTCCTCCTCTAAGGTTAGGTATCTCCCCCCTCCTAGTAATAAGAGAGTTTCCCCCTCTCTTGCCTTATGAGGAGGGTGTTCAGAACTTTACGCAACATATGGCGTAGACACCAGGCTCCCCTTTATTTTCCCAAGAATTCTTTGCCTGGTGTCTCGTCTTCTGAAATTTCCATGAGATTTTACAAGACGAGGCATCAAAATGGTCACAAATCACATCATGAAGCGCTTTCATTGAGAAAAGGGCTTATTTTTGCTATAATGAGAGGAATTAAAACAAAAAAATGACCGTACAAACATCCAGGAACGAAAACCAAATGGACCTCTTTGAGGATGAGTCATTCTTTGAGAATGCTCCTGAGATCGCCGTCAGGCATCAAGGATTACAGGATCAGCTAAAGACCGATATTGCTCAGTATCTCGAAAAAAAACCTTCAAAAACAGATATCAATCGCTTGAGAGCTATTCTCAATGCGGCTTTTCCCGAGAAGTCTCAGGAACACTGGATAGCGGATTATCTCACCGAAAGAATCCATGGGAAAGCAGCTAAAAGGATGAAGAAGCATGCTCCAATTCCTCAACAGCATGCTCTTCGAGCATTAGTACTGAACTATGAGATTTACAAAGATGCTCTAGAACGTGCCAAACGGGAACGATTCGATTCAGCGAACCCACGAGATCATGAGTTAAAAAAGATTCTCGATCAGCTACTGGCTCCAGAGCTGTCGAAAAGGAACAATAAAAAGGAAAGCGACTTCTTTGCTATCAATATTTCAAAGACAGCTCCCAATAAAAGGGGCTGGGATTGGTTGGAAAAGAAACAGGACAAGTTGGTCAAAGTCCTGGAGTGGATGACTCCTGTAATGGAGATGAGTTCTGCAATTTTCGCCATGGAGCGGTTAAAAGCAGAGCACAAAGAGTATCAATCTCAGAAAGAAAAACATATGCAGGTTCAGAGGAAACAAGAGCTGCAGAAAGAGGAGGATGAACGTGCAAGACGAGAACATGAGAAAATAAACACATTTCTGAATGAGATCAGGAAAAAAATTTCGGAGTTAATCGTAAGTGAGGGAGAAATAGTAGACGGCTCAGAAAGCCGAAAGGTCAAAGAAATGATGCTGGCTATTTGTGGGACTCCAGAACAGGTGAGTGAACACTTTTCCACGTTCTTCAACCCATCTGTATTGTTGCAATTTTCAGACTCTAAGGCTTGGTTCGAGTCTGCACTTAATGACAAGGACCTCTTAGAAAAAAGTTTTGCTGCTCCGGTAAAAAGGGATACTGAATCTCTCAACCAGGAACAATTAGATCAGATTTGGAATGCTGATCTTGAGCTGTTGGAGAGAAAGAAGGAAGTCCTTATGGTTCAAAAAAAGTGGAATAAGCTCGAAGATGAAACCTTTCAGAGGCCTCAACTTGAAGGAAGTTCAGATAATCTATCTGAAACAGGGAGAGCAGCCTTAAAAAAAATTGCCACTGGAAATGCGTATGAAAGCATCATCGGAGTTGTATTAGCTCATCGTTTAAAAAGGTCAGAATCATTTTCATTGATTCGAGTTGATGAAAATATAGATGGAAGGGGCATAGATTTCTTTTTGGAATATCCCCATAGGGGAGATGGTGGAGAACAATTTCAAGATATTATGGGAATTGATATTACTCTTGATAAAATTGGTAATAAAAATATGGACACCTACAGCAAACCGATAATCATCGAGAGGTCTGCTGCAGAACGTTCGTTAGATCCCAGTACAATTCGAGAATATTTTTACGAAGGTGATACCCGACAACGTCTTATTTTCCAAAGAGCAGTGTTGAAGATGAGAGGAGGAAAAGTGAAGCATTTGATTAGAATGGTGTATCAAGAACTTCTTAACGAAGAGAAAATAACTTCTCGGAAAATAAAAGAAGTTTACGATCAATATGCCTCATCGATAAGTACTGTCCATGGAAGTCCAGAAACTCTGAAGGAATTGATCACGAAATTGTTTACTGTTGCTATGCAGAGCACAAGCGACGAAACCGATCAAAAAGTTTTTCTTCAGATGATATCTGAGAATTCATCACCACTGAAAAAAACCGCTTAGTCATCGAGTGCTCCGTTCTCATCCGATGATGATTCGAGTAAAGAGCTAAGTTCATCTCTGAAGTCTTTTCGCACTTCTTCAGACTGAGGGTGGTCTACAACCCTTGTGTTTTTGAGTTCAAAAATTGCCCGAGTAAATTCTTGGAAGTTTGAAGCTCCTTCAGCTGCATCCGCAATAAGCTGACGAGGAATCATTTTTCCATTCGAATCATGAAGAGGATCTGGAACAGACACCTCCCAGTTTTTTCGGAGAGCTTCGAGATCGACAATACTTTCGGGGTTTTCGCCAACTGACATGGAAACAGTGTTTAATTTAACAGTGCTGAATTATAGAGATTTGCGCCATAAAGTCAAGTATTTGATCTTCAATAACGGGTTTTATGGGTGTTTGACACTCAGGGGAATGGTGTTTTTAAGTGAATTCTGCTAAAATGCCCACTGGCTCATGCAGTTTTGCATGGGTTTGCATCTTGGTCTTTTTTTTGAGATCAAGCTGACCTTTGACAACCAGGACTAAAAAATTATCTCTTATACACCAGAGAACCGATCTGTTCATGCTGTGAATAGTTCTGTTCTCTGGTGGTCTGCCCCGCAATAGTGCGGGACAGCACCGAGGCACCCGAGTGAGTATCACAGAGCGGCCGGATTTCCGGCATTTGTATCCGGGGTTCCCCGGCAATTCTGTGATACTCATATCCATAACCGTTTCAACACGTTTATAAGGAGACAGATCCATTCGAAAAAACCTTTGGAAAATCATGGGGGTAGCATTTGCTTTCCTCCTGCTCTTCGGAGCGAATGTGGCTTGGGCGGCTGACCCGAGTGAAGCCGGTCATGGATCGGTTGCGCACCCCCACCTGATTCCGAAAACGATGCAGGAGTTTCTGCACACCCTCGTTTTCTTGGGAGTGGGGTTGGCTCTTTGGGCTGGCTGTACCAGGTTTGGCAAGAAGCAGGGAGTGATGGCAACATTGCTCCCGAACTTTCTGATCATTGCGGGGATCGTTTTGAACGGTCTCCATTTCCAGTGGAATGCGAACGTCATCGCATACATTTCACT
>CAYGRJ010000004.1:0-19420 GCA_964352285.1 uncultured Candidatus Peribacteria bacterium | reverse complement strand
ACTTAGTCCCAGACCTGCCTTCTGACTTTCGCCTAACAGGTTTGGATGTGGTGAGAATCCGTCAGATCTGGCTAGCTCTCGAAAAGATTGCAAAATCCAAAGATAAAAATGCTCTGATGTTGATCGGTGATTTTGGATCTGGTAAGACGGTAGCTATCCTTGCCCTTCATCTCTTTATCCATAATCGACTGGTAACGGTACAAGGAAGTGAGCTTCAAGGTGTTTCGAGCCTGAACCCAGCTGATACCAACGACCGAAGTCAAAGAAATGAGCTTCAAAAACTGGTAGGAGCACTCACGACCCTGAAGAATGCCTTGATTATGGTAGATGAAGCCCAGTTCTTAAAGGCTGCTTTGAACCGATTGCTCGATATGCTTGATAGCCGTGGAATTGTGAGAAGTGATACCCACCTCTTTGATCCTGAAGAGAACCCAGAACTTCGGCATGATGTCTCGCTCATGGACCTCAGTGGAATTAACCAAGTGGCCGAAAATGGCAACACCCTGGTTCTCACTGCCAACAAATCTCTACTCAGCCTGAATGAGAATACTGGAGAGATGGTCACTATTGATTTTGTACCTCCTGAAGCCCTTAAGCGTCGAGTTCTCTTGGAAGATACCGACAAAACCGATGAGTCAAATGAGTGGCTGTGGATGGCTTCTTATGTAGAACGGGGTTCTGCTGATATCCCTCTGCACCCTGATGATATTCGATACATTGTTTCTCGACGCCTGAAATGGAATGGTTCCTGTGACGAAACAGCATTTGATATCAAGGATGAAAACCTGAAAACAAAAGGGCTTTCTCAGAAACAACTCGATACCTATGTGCGGATGGTAGAGCACCGGTGTTTGGCTGCAGAAATCTTAACTGATGTCCAAAAAGCTTCTCGTCGATCGCGTGCGGCCAAGGGAATGATGTCTGGAACTGGTACTCCACTGTGTATGATGACGGCAGCTGGTGGTGGAGATGTAAAGACCTTGATGCCTCTTCTCAATGAAAAGGTAAAGAATGAAGCTCAAGCTCGTCGAGTAATCTTTGAATACCTCTTCAAAGAGCGTCTGTCGGATAGAGGGGTTGAGTATGAAGATGACAATCTGCTCTTTGCACAACACGCTTGTAACATCTGGGATCGTCCAGAAATTGGAGCACGATTTAGTCGAGAGAAATGGCATCAGAAGGTTAAGCTCGCTAAAAAACTCGAACGACAAGGTCAAAATGCTAACGCTCTCGTAGGAGCCGTGAGTGGTCTCGATGACCAGCTCTCTAGTATTCATGAAGCAATCGCTGAAAACAAGAGCTCAGAAGCCCTCTTCCAACTGGTAAACCAGGCAGTTGGGACCATGCAAGAAGTTGTGGTGCAAACCAATCAAGTTCTCACACAAGGGACCGAAGGCCATACAATTGCTATGGCAGATATGCTGAGAGAAAGTCAGCGAGGTATGGTGGAAATGATTCGAGGGGTGATTGGTCCAGATGCACCTGGTGTGGCCCAGCTCTTCACGTTGGTTAAGGACTTGTTTAAGAAAAATGAACAGTCCCTCCAAGCTGTACAAACCCTGGCAAAAATTCTTTCCGGTGTGAAAACCCCTGGAAAGACTTCAGAACAAGTAGATGTTCCTGATCTTGATGTATCAACTCAATCAGGTGCTGGCGCCGATGACATAATATAGAAAACTCCTATGATTCCCTTTTTTTCCATATCGCTAACCACCAAGAGGCTGTGCTTTATGAACAGGCCCTCTGATGATTGGGAATCTTTGGAGAATGAGAGACCAAATGCTCGAGGAAATGCACCTCGTGAGTCGTCGAGAAGAACTCATCGTCCTCTTCAACCCCCTCAAACACCAGCTGATCCATCGAGGACTTCTTCGGGAAGGATTCGAAGGCCAGCACCTCCACTCCCATCAAACCCGAATGAGCCTTCTCGAAGACTAAGTCGACCTCAGAAACCAACACCTCCACCACCTCCTTCGAGAGCTTCTTCACAGCGATTGGGAAGACCAAGTCCAGTATCTCGACCACAAGTTCCTGCTGAAAAGAAACCGCTGATCACCCAACGAATTACGCATCCCCCAAAAGATGGACCTCTTACCACTCATGGAAACGTTCCACAAAAAATTCAGCGAGTCTTAGAAGCATCTGGAGTTACCCAACGATATACCTCAACGAGCAGAGAACAAGTAGACCTCAAAGAGTACAGTGATAAGTCCAATGAGAAGCGAAGAGAATCCTCCGGCCGATCCCCTTCATTGCCGATGAAGGTTGTGAAGATTCCACAGATCCCAGACATTCAAGCTCTCAATTCCAATCACATTGATCTTCTGCTTCAAAGGCTTCATGAAGCCCTTCAAATACTCACGAAACAAAAGCTTGAACGAAAGAACGATCCCCATGTCCATGAGCTGACGATTGAGAATATCAAGGAGATTGAGACACTTTTGGAGGCACTCAAGTCGGTTAAAATCGAAATTCGAGAGCAGGTTCCAGACATGTCTGGACGCTTTGGTAGGCTTCAAGTAGATGTTTCTGGCCTTCAAGAAATAGCTGATGCTCACCCACACAGTGATATAAAAGCACCACCGGAACGAAAGAGGAAATCTTCTACACGGGCTCTGGTAAGACCATCTGATATTCGGAAGGAGTCTAGGCAACTTGAGCAAAGAAGTCGCGGTTCCCAAGCAGGTTCTACAACCCCTTTTCCGGCACTCAGTCGCACAAGCGCGAGAAGAAGACCGAACATTGAGGATATTCGTTTTCTGGAGGGAAAGGGGCAATCATATCGATTGGAGCCACTCTCAACCGGTGATGTAGCTTTGATTAAACAAGAGTCCTCATGGACCGTCTTAAGCGCTCGTCATGCACTGCATAGCACCTTCAAAACACTTACTCAGTGTGCCCCCAATAAAATTGAGGATTTCGTAAGGGCTATAAAAATCATGCTCGATGGAGGAGCGAATAGCGCAATGGGAACACAGGAAAGACGAAAGGTTTCTGCAGAAAATACTCAATCCCTGATACGACTGTTGAAGAACCTGAGTCTCCGTGATTATGAAGCTCTCAATGCAAGCCTTAAGGCCCAGCTAGAAAGCAAGAATCGGACTGAACGACGACAAGAAGCTGAGAGATTTTCGCAGAACCACCCTACGTTAGTTCGCCTGATAACTGTCTTGCTCGAAAATGTCGATCAAGCCGAAGCTGCTCTTCGAGAACTGAGACAAAAATCAGAGGCTATGAATGTGGCAAGACTGCGACAACAGCAGCTTGATCGGCAACGACAAGACATAGTACGATACTCAGATGCTCAAGCTTCAGAAATTGGCATGCACCGATTAGAGGTTTCATCGGGCTACGAAAAGCTTATCCTGCAGTATGGATCATTTGTAGAATGTATTAGCCAACAATCACACCATTCGTCAGAGAATACCCGTGAAAGAATCGATAAGTTAACTGCAGAAGCTTTTTCTCATCTTGAGCAACTGCACAGTATCGATACTAAAACTGAGCCTCTCCATGAACTTCAGGTCTTTATGCATACTTCCCATACCGAATTGATGCGGATGTGGGGGGATTTCCATCGCGTTATAGGTGATTTTAATCGAAACCTACAGCGACGAGTTCTCGAGATTGGGATTCCCTATATGAATGACCTGAAAAATCAGTTTAACTGGCAAGCACAGCAGTGCGAAACAGCACATGTTTATGATGAAGATGCTCCTCAGAGCGAGATAAATGAGCTTAAAGAGCTTTCTAAACAAGGTGAACAGGGGGTTGTAGCCTTTTTAGATCAGATTTCGGTGGGCCCTAATCAGGTCAGCAGCTACTTAGACAATGCCGAGCCTGCAGAACTCTCGAAGCTGACTGACGGGCTTCTCGAAGCCATGGGGAAAGCTCAAAGCACTCAACAAAAGAGCTCAGAGAAGTCACGAACTCTTTCTCGCAAGCTTATCAATAATGTGAGTAATCGCCTCAATACGGCAGAAATAAGATCTGGAAAGATCCGTAAGGATCAGGAAACCAATAGGCAAGCGTTGATCAAGCAGAACCGTGAGTTGGTTAAGGCTCATATGAACTCTCACTTAGCGCTCTTGTCTGGAGCACAGCAGTTGATGAATTTCTACGAGCTGATTTGTAATAATTATGAAAGGATTAAAATCTATATCGAAAGGCAAATTCAAGAAATTGATGAATCTCTGAAGAGTGGAGACTTCTCGAACCAAGAGACTCAGCTTCAAGAAAAAAGAAACCAATTAACAGACTCTCTCGGGGCATTGGCTCTTAGTCTTGCTGATGTAAAGTCACGACAGCAACAACTCCATACCCTAATGGAACGTTCGAGAAGAGCAACAACAAGCGAAAATGATAGTAAGCTTGTATTCCATGAACTTGGCCTCATGCTGGGGAAAAGCTTGAAGTACTTCCGAGATCATATTTCACCAAATCATGATCAAGTCATGAATGAACTTGGTGGCGATGAGCACAAGAGAAGTGCGGGTTCTATGGTGCTCGAAATCTATAAGCAGCGCTTAGTAAGTGCTGAACAAGAGATACGAAAAACTCGTGAACAACATGAAACCACACAAAAGGAAACGTTGGAAGCTTCTCGAGAACAGCTGAAAAAGCTTCGTGAACGGACTCAAGATAGCTCATCTCTTGAGCGTATCGATCAGCAATTACAGGACATTGAAGGTGTTCTTTCTGATCCAAACCAGATTAATAATGGAACGGTGAGCCTCACGGGGCTCGTCCAGAACTCCCTTCAAACCGTTGCCGATGTGGCACCACAAACAGTGCATGGAATTGACCCTTTTGCTGATGAAGTTCTTCCTGAAGGCGTTATGCTGCAGCACCCTTTTTCTGAAGGCTTATATGGGCTTTCTGCTCCTGACAATAGCCTTCGTGAAGCCAAACAAGAACTTGAGAGAACTTCTCAAGAATTAGTAGACTCTCAGGAACTCTTGGAAAGTGTTCGAGGAGAGATATCAACACTTCGTGCTGAACTTGAAGAACTCCAGGGAAGCAACAGCGAAGCTTTAGGGCGCCAAAAATCCTTGGCAACGGAAATTGAAGACCTGATTACAAAGAAAAATGATGCTGAGCAAGCTTATGCAGATGCTGTCAGCAAGGCAGATGTTGAGCGTGTTGAACTTGAAGATATAAAGACTGCAATTGGTGAATCCCAACAGCGACTGCAAAGCATCAAGACTCAGCTCCAAGAAACTCAAGCATTATCACTGATCCTCAATCAAGCTGAGGAGAGAGCCTCAGTTGCAGAATCTCGCTTTCAGGAATTGGAGAGTACCTGTGAAACCCTAGGAATATCTGCACCTGGTGGAGAACTGGGAGCTGCCATTCAAGATCGATTGTGTGCTCTTGAAGCAGAAAAAACCACGGCACTGGAAGAAGTTGAAGTGCTCAAAACTCAGCTCCAAGAAGCTGGAGAGAGGGTAGGACTAACAGGGGATATTAGTTCTCTGGAAGAAAGAAGAGTCCAACTTCGGGAAGTCTGTGATGGTCTCCAAGAACAGATTAAAAACTCTCAGTCTTCACTAAAAGCCCTTGATTTGAGATATGGAAGTGCAGAGGGCGAGCTTAATACTCTCAATGAATGCCGAAGGAAACTAGACGATGACCTGGGCACACTTCGAGGTGAAATTTCACTGCTGAAGAAAAACAGAGATGGCCTCCGGAAGAGTGTTGAAATACTGCAGCAAGCCGAACTCGATGCTCGATACGAAGTCAATCAAGCTGAGAATGACGTACAAAATATGCTTAATGATGCCTTGGAGCAGCACAAAACCCTGCTTCAACTCGTGCAAGAAGCTGATGAAGCTCAGGCTGATCGCCTCCAGGAAAAAACGGAGATCCTTGAAGGGAATCTGCTGAATACACAAGAGGATCTAGAAGTTGTGAAGGCTGAACTTGAAGAGGTTGAAGAGAAGAAGCTTACTGTACAAGAACTGCTCGAGGAACTTGAGGATGCCAAGAAAAAGCTAAAAAAGAGTGAGACGAATCTCAATCGACGGCTAAAAACGAAAAGAGATAAAGAAAAAGAACTGAAAGCTTCCGTAGATCAACTTGGAAGAGAAAAAACCCTGCTTGAAAAACAGTTAGAAAATCTGAGGAATGCAATTGCTGAAATGAACACTCAGCAACAAGAGGCTCAGAGCTTTGCTACTGCTCAGGCTGAGTGGAACAAGGAACGATCAGAGCTTGTAAGGCAACAGGCAGAACTGCTAGCCAGCAAGGAAAGATTACAAACAGAGAGAGATAGCGTCAGTGGTCTCCACGAGAGTTCACATCAACTCGCTTTGAATCGAGGTGAGCTTATCGACCAGCTCTCTACTCATATTGGTTCATCTCTGGGTGGAATTGAAGATCTTGATAGCTGGTTGAATGGTGTGGACCAACAGGTTCCTCAAGCTCTCGAGTCATTACTAGGATTAATTAATCTAAGGCGAGCCCTTACCGAGCAGGTCAAGATGACTGGATATCTGGATGGTGAAAAACGGGTACTCGGCTATAATGATCTTCTTTCTCAACAGCGTGCTCGATATGAGGAACTCGAAGGAAAAAGCACGACCAGACGGAATCAAACGGAAGAACGAATCTTAAATCTCGATACTGATTATCAAATGGTGAGTTCTCGAATCGATAAAAGGAATGAGCAGCTTGCCAGTACTCAACGGCAATCTGACCTGCACCTTAATGAACTCACGGGTTCTTATAACCAACTCAAAGGCTGGATAGAGGAACGAGCTCAGTTCCCAGAAGACTTACTCAGCCGCCTTCCCAATGGTCTTCGAAAAGCTTTGGAATCTCAAGTTGCTGAAGATCGCTTGATCATCGAGCACCTCTTGGGAGTTATTGAAAAAACCTTGGACTTTGTAGCGACGACCGTCGCCCAAAAGTGGAGAGCAACCACAGAAGCTCAGGTAAAAGCCCAGCTTAAGAATACAAACCTTGAAATTAAAAGTGCTACAACTCTAGAAGATGCCCTTTCGAGAGTTCAAGTTCTCACTCATCGAGTAGAAGAACTCGAAAATGATCCTCGCTTGAGGTTCCAAGACTTGCTCAATCAAAGTGGTGAAGACCTCTTGTCTATTTCTGGAGAGTTTGAAGCTCCTCGAGATGACCTCCTTAATACATCTGGGGAGAGTCTTGAAGATTTTATCGATGGAATAGAACCCAAGAGTACTCCAGCACCACAAGATGAACGACTCACCGGAAAATTCCAAAAGATGAATCCTGAAGATATCGACGGAGCTCTAGGTGATGTCTTTGGGAACGAGTAGGGAAGTGTATTATAAAAACACCAGCTCAGGGAGCTGGTGTTTTTTGTTTGTTGGATTTTTTGAGTACTCTAGTTCCAAGTGTCCCCCCAGTCTTCTGACTTTTTATTATCTGGGAGTGGATCGAGATGAGGACTACCTGTAAAGAATATGTCTCTTGGTATTCCTGTCACAGGAGTATCGCCTTCTGATAATTCTGTGTTCTTGAGGTGTTCTAGTGCAGCAGAGTACTCCTCAGGAATAA
Source organism: uncultured Candidatus Peribacteria bacterium (assembly GCA_964352285.1). Taxonomy (GTDB): domain Bacteria; phylum Patescibacteriota; class Gracilibacteria; order JAUYGZ01; family JAUYGZ01; genus CAYGQA01. The sequence goes on along the minus strand of CAYGRJ010000004.1, from coordinate 11,884 downwards.
TGGCTGTGCTCTGCTTATTAGCATATTCACGCGGAGCGTCTGGCGGAAGCTCAGATTCCACCTCTTCCCAACACTGAGTCTCAATATTGTATTTGTAGCGATTAAGATCACATGAACATCCTAATGCTGGAGCGCCATTTGCGTTTCTTTCAAGAGTGTAGTTTTTTGCATTTTCCAAGAGTTCGAATCCGTAGTCTCTTAGGATTTCTGGTGTTGGATTATTTCCTGAACTCAGCAGTTCTTCAAGGATTTGCTCTTTCTCTTCATCAGTGGGATTTATTCCTTCCCAAACTTTTCTTTCAGGATCATATTCATACAGATCACTGTGAATCTCACCAGCACTTGCTGGTTGCTCTTCTGAGTACCTCAATACACAAGAGCTGAGTGGATCAGGCTTTATAACTGTAAACCTCTTTATTCTTCTCGTAGCCTTTATTCCAGCTTTTTCTAAATCATCATGAGTGAGAACTGTTTTTCCTCCTCTGTTACAAGCATTTATCCAAGCTTGTTCTTTTTTAGCTTTTTCATCGTCAGCCTCTCCATTATCTTCTTCATCATCCATCTTCGTTTCGAGCATTTGAAAAGACTTTTCTTCTGGAGCTACTTCGGGATCCATGAAGGTTCTGGTTGGTGTTCCTGAAAGATCAAGTGTTCTTCCCTGAGTAGTCCAGTCGGTTGAGTATTCTGGTTGATCACCTTCGTTGAACTCAATATCGAGGAAGCTGAGAGGGTGTTGATCAGGATCTAAATCATTCATGAAGGTTATTATAACTTCATTATCATCATCATCTTGATCATCTTGATCTGACCAATCAGGGATAATGTATCCGTCGTTGAAAGTTTCCTGATCTTCATCAAGATCCAATTCTGCATCTTCTCCATCGTCAGTGTCGATATCGTCTCCATTTGAGAAGGAGCTTATCTCGAGTTCAAGTTCTCCGTCATCCAGATTCTCTACTGCAGGCACCTGAGTTTGGGGATCCATATCGTAAGTCCCAGTATTTGGCCGAAGAGCTTGACCAAGGACACTCGCAACGGAGATAAGAGGACTTTTTGGATCTGAAGTTCTTACGGTTTCTATTACATCTGTGAGGGCATTAACTGGCAATGGTTCGAGTGCAGCTTCCGGAAGGTTTTCGAGTTCTGGAAGTATCTCTTGTGTAAATCTTTTTTGAAATGCTTCAAACTGACCCATGATCATCTTGAAGAGAAGCTCAGCTTTGGCTTTCTTTGGCTCAGCACTTGGGTTTTGTCGAATTTGATCTCGAATGTAGGCATGCTCTCCAGCAATGAGCATTTTGACGAGATCAAGGGAGTACTTTCCACCTTGATCTGCGATGAGTGTATAAAAGACAAATAATCCGTCTCTCGATGGCTTTTCAGTAGTTTGGACAAGTTCTTTGTGAATTTCTCCAAGATTTTTCCATGATCGTGCTGCCAACATCAATTTTTTTTCTTCATTGAGTTCAGCATTCATATCGAGGACATCTTGTCTTACATTAATCCTTTGGTGTGCACGAGAAAGCCCCTGGAGAAACATTGCGTTATTCCAGGGATTTTCTGATCCAGTATTTATCAATCGAGTGCTCATTGTACAGTTATGATAGTTGTTGGGTCCTTTATAAGAATGAAGTCAAATCTATGTCATTATTATCAGCGGGAGTTGCATCAGTGCTATCTTTTGAAGAGGATTCAGGTGCGAGATTTTCATCTGGAGACATCGTGATGGCTCTTGATGCTTTTTCTGAGGCACTTCCGTCTACCGGACCGGAGGTAGAAGTTGATTCTAAACCGAGCAATTTATTCACTGAGTATCTTGCCCATGTTCTTGTGTCAAAATCACTTCCAACTGTTTCTCTCATTTCTCCACGTTCATTTAATACTTTGGCAATAAGATCTTCATAGATTTGCTCTGCATGGTCTACTCGATGGATCTCTTGTCCGTGCCTTTCTTCGAGTGATGTCATATTTGGAGAAAGTTCACTGAGTTTTGCTTGGAATTCTGCGAGGTCTACAAATGATGCAACTTGTTGTGAAGAAAAGACTTCTGAGGCATCCATTGCTGTGTAGAGAGCCCGTTGTGCATCCAAGAGAACTGTGGTTGCCGAAACTCCTGCTGCAAATCGTAGACCAGCTACGTGTGTCTGTTCTTTGGCACGTTTGTGAGCCCCTTTCTTGTGACGAACCTCTTGCTCAGCAGCTTGGATCACCATATCCATCTTTTGTGCAACTTCCTTTTCAGCCCAAGCATGTGCACGTTCTTCTTGTATACTCATCATTCCTTCGAGAGTTGGAATGGTTTCTGTTTGGAGGGTTTCGGCATCCTTTTTTGCTCTTGCTAATTCAGGTTGTGCGGGAAGTACTTTTCCTTCACAGAGTTTATTTAGAGCCGTGAGTCGACTCTTCAAGGCAATTAACTGTTGACGGAGTTTGTGGAGTGGGTTGTCGGGGTGGGCAGCTTGCTTAAGTTGGTATACTGCCTTATCAAATTCTTTTCCTTCTCTTTGGTTTTGAACATTTTGAAGGGCTTCGGTTGCTTCAGTGAGTTCAGATAACCGTTTTGCTTCTAGAGTTCGGGCTGCATCAAGTCCGTTCTTAAACCCTTTACATTTTTGACACAATTGAATAGTTGCAGTTGCTATTTCTGTCAGCATTTTTCCAAGATCAGCACTGATAGCACCTGCATCAGCATGAAGCAACTCATGAGTCGTTTTTACAGCTTTTACAAGACTTCCTGCAAATACTCGAAAGTCGTTTCCAATCCGATCTGCTGCTTGTCCATCTCCAGCAGTTACAGGTAAGTAGCTTTTGAATTGATCAGTTTCTTGAGCAACAGTAAGACTATACTTTTTCCCTTCTTCATCAGGAGTATTGTGTGCATTCCCTAATTTTTGAACATCCTCAAGCATTCCAATTGCCTGACCTGTTTGTTCTTCAAGCGCAGCAAGTGCCTTCATTTGAGTGGTATCAAAAGCATTTGTGTCCATAGTAATTCCTACAGATTGAGCAGTTTTTTGGAGTGTCATGAGATTTGACAATGCATGACCCACAAGCACTGTAGAAGTATCTTGGATGTCTGAAAGTTGTCCCAGAATCAGTTTTGAGAATTTTGCGATTCTTCCCTTGATTTCTTGTGCATCAGCATAAATAGCCTTGCGCTCGATTTCAGATTTCGCGAGGGCGGCAGCGAGATCAGTACCAATGCTTCCAATTTCTCGACGTACTTCATCAAGCTTGAAACGTAGGTAGCTATCTAGCAGAGTGCATTCATCTTGATCTCGGTATTCAATTGCTTGATCTATACTTTCTTGAAGCTTGTCCTTTTCTGTTGTGCTTCCTAGATTTTTAACTGCTTCCTGGAGCATTTCTTCGAAGAATGTACTTGTATTCTTTGCATTGGTAAGTACTCTGACCTTCTTTTGCCCCCTTCTGGTGTCTTCATCAGCAGTAATAATCAACAGCCTCAGTTCTTCTGGAAGAAACCGTTGTACTAGAGGTGTGGCAAGTGCTTCTCCAATGGTGCTAACGCTTGAATCGATTTTAGCTTGCTGGCTTAGTAGCTTTTCTCCGAGTTCTAGAACGAGAGTTCGTGCAGCTGATTCGAGAACTTGAATTTGTCCCATAAGAGCTGCCCCGAGACCTCCTCGGCTCACTCCGTCATTGAAGGCTTTTACATATTCTTGTATTTCGATCAGCTCAGAATTCTTCCGTGAAAGATTTCTGCTCTTTGTCATTTCGCGACTCTCTCTATCAGCCAATGTTGATTCCCAGTTATCGAATGATTCACTAAGGGCATCTACATGAGAAACATAATCCCTCATTTCATTAATGAACTGTCGATTTACTGGTCCTCCTTCTCCAGCTGCAAAGTAACAGATACTGTACACTACTTGCATACGAGCTGTTTCTTCTGCAGTTTCGAGAGCCTTGTAGATATCTTGAATGAGGGTTTCTTTAGCATTCGTTTTGTTGATGACCAATCCTGTATTCAAATTTACACCTGGGAATGTCGTTTCAAATGCTTTAACTCTCAGTTGTCCAGATGTACTCGATTCCATGACTTCTGATTTCATCTGCTGAAGAGTCGCAGCAATTGAACGGTGTTGCTTCTTTGCAGATGATATAACAGCTTCTGGATTATTTTCGTTAGCTCTACAAACTGCTTGGATCGTTTCAAATGGAATCAAATCATCAGAAAAGAAGTTTGTCTTCTTCTTATTAACTGTTCCCTCTGAGCTTGAAAGCTGTCGATTAAAAAGTGCTTGATGAGTATTCAATTCGCCTTCTTCACCTTCTATGGCACTCAGTAAGTTTCGAGCTGCATCACGGTATTGTTCTTGAACAGTGTTTGTAACTGATTCGAGTTCTCGTTGTGCACTTGCAACTTCTCCTTTTTTTCCATCAAGTTGAGCAGATTGAGCTTTGAATTCAGTGATATTAAATAACTGATTACTATTTGCTGCTACAGGGGTGGATTCAAATTTCTCTGTAATAGTTTTCATCTGGTTTGCCATATCGACCAACTCTTTCAAGGTTGGACGTACAGAAAGACCCATCACTGTTTCAGAGATGATCATTTCCTTGAGATACGCTTCTAATGAAGCCATTCTGTCTGACACTTCTTTGGCTGCTTCAACAAAATTTGAACGTTCAGCTCGAACAGCAGGTATTTGATAAGCTTCAGGCAAACCAGAGGCAACCTCTGGTATTAATATTGCATTTCCAACCAAGTGATAGCTCTTATGTCGAGCTTCTGTAGCCCTCATGAGCTCTTCACCTTCCTTCTTTTCTAATGCGCCATCTGCAGTTTCGGTATAGCCAAGTTGTTCATGAAGTTTCTTTTGATCTTCTGTGAGTTCTTCTTGCTTCGTAAAAAGCTTACTGTGCTCTCCTCCTGTATCTACTCCAGAATGAAGATCATTGATTCGAGATCCAAGTTTTCGTACTAGATTTGGAACAGGTGCAATGATTTTAGCACGCATTTCTCGCCGTGCTTGTGCATGCTCAGCAGCTGTTTGTGCAGGCGCTTTTTCATGATTAGGATGATGTTGATTATCAGAATTGTCATCTGATTGTGTGAATTCAACAGTTCTTTTAGAAGCCATAGTAATGGTTTATGTACTACAAAGGATTTGCATTATATTCTATAAATGCAAATCTGTCAAGTACTTATTGTATTTTGAGTACTTACCCGTTTACCTTATTGCCATCAGCTCTAAATATCAATCCTCCTACTGTATCGACCCTGTTAAAGGTAATGGCAGTTGGGGGTGATGTAGAGTCTTTCTCGAGCGATTGTGGAGTTGACATGTCTCCGTCCTTGAGGTTCGTTTCGAGAACGTCCAATGATTGGAGTAGGTAGGGAAGTGCTCTCCGGTTGTCTTGATGGTCAAGAGGCTTACCATTCAGCTTCACAATTCCATCTGGTCCACAGGTCACATTACTGAAGGCAGGCCTAATATTCGTTCTTGAGTTATTTGGAATGACTGATATCTTAGCAAAATCATCGGTTCCTGCTGCCCTCAAGAAGGTCTGCATATCCTGTTGGATATCCCTCTTAGCATGTTCAATACTCAAGAAATGACCGTCTTCTCTTGATTGCTCTGTTCGTATTGAAGCCTCTGTAGCAAGGTCCATAGGTGTGAGAACGAGCTTTCCTGGGATAGCCTTAAGAACTCTTAAGAGGAGGTTTTTGTCTTCTAAGCTTGCAACGGCTGATATAAGAGCTTTAGGAGATGCGTAGCTTGTTGGAGCAACAGTAGCCTTGAATGCAGCACTGAATCCTTGAGTAATATTGAGATACTTCCGAGCTTCTTCAAGCCTGTTGGGGTGTTTGCAAATCATATCTATTGACCCCTGAAGACCTTCTGTGTTGGGAAGTAGTGAAATCTTCTCCATCTCTTCTTTCACTTGGTTATCCATCGTAGCTGCCACATCCAGCAAATTCCCGGAAGAATCAATCTTTCCACGCCTCTTAAAGATCGTCAGGAGCTTGGTAAGGACTTGGAGCTGATTACTCGAGCATTGGTCAACATAATCGTTGAAATCGACTGCTAGGACTCCTGAAGGCAGTGATTGCACCTCTGCATCAGAAATTCCAGTAAGCTCCATAGATCGGATCTGATCAAGATTGTTTGAAAGGGCCTTTTTCTTGTCCTTTGGAAGCGTTGTAAACGCCTTGAGAGTCTTCTTCTTACTCGCTTTCTCAGAGCCTTTTGTAGTAGAGATCTTTCCTTTTTCGTCTATCGAGTACTTGGGCTTGTCTTCATCGTCTGCTGGATCTGTGATGAGAGACTCCAAAACGGCAGCTAATGCTTCAACATCATGCAGAGAAAGTGACTCTGCAACTTCTTGTACTTTTGCAGCGTCCATATCTCCCTTTGGCACATCTTTGAAGGCTTTTAGCAGTCCCTTTTCTTTTTTTGCTTCCTTTTCGAGAAGTGAAACCAGTCCTCCTTCTTCAAATAATCCGTCCTCACTGATGAAGTTCTCGTTGAAGTGCGTAGAGAAGTTACTTATAAATGCATTTATCCGAGTTGTTATCGCCAGTCTCTTTGATTCTTCTGAGGCCAGTTCTTTATCGAGTGCTTCTCCTGCTTTTTTTCTGAAAGGATTATCTTTGTTGAGATGAGCCATTTGCTGGCACAGGTTGTAGAGCTCGGGGTGATCTTTTTTCAAGATATCAATCTTTGCCATATTTGGCTCTGGATTCCCCTCATCCTTAACTTCTGAAGCTGTAAAGGAACAATACGCATCCCTTTGCTCTTCGTTGAGGGTAGTAATCGATTTGTGTATCTCACGTGGATCCAATTTTCCAAATTCCACTTGGCTTTTTTGGACTTCTTTCTTCTTTTTTTGTACTAATTCCTTCAGCACGGCGTTGGTTCCCGGGAAGTACTTATTGGTCAGGACGGCATTGAGAGCATCTGGAGATGAGAGGAAGTCTTTTTCTTTTTCTGAAATGTCGAACATGGCAATGACCTTCTTCATGTGGTCGATGGCCTTGGTCTGGGTATTGTTTTTTTCGATAAGTTCCTGGAGTTTCACGAAGAGTGCACCTGCAGGTGTACTTGAATTATTTCTATCTGTACCCTGTGGATCGAGGAGCTGAATCTGCCTTCGCATCTCTTGAATTTGGTTTTTGGTGAGTGATTGATCTTTTTCAAGGTCAACAAGGTCTGCTTCGAGTACTGTGCGATTTTCTTTTTCTTGAGCTTCAAACTCTCCAAGCTGTTGCTTGAGCTGCTTTTTATTGAGGTCCATGACGGCTTTTTCTTTGATGTCTTGAGCAGAATTATCCTTCATCCAGAGTGAGAATCGATCTTTCTTGAGCATGAGCTTTTTGTAACCTGTAGCTCCGTATGGGGTGATTCCAAATCCTACGGTTCCTGCACTTCCAGCCAAGAGGCTTACACCTCCTAGGAGGTGTCCAATACCCGTACCGGTAAAAGCACTCGCAACAGTTAATCCACCCCCAGCTATACCACTTCCCACATAACCATATCCTGCTGACAGGGTTGCCAGTGGCAATCCTCCCCAGAGTGCTGCACCACTAGCTAATGCACCGATCCCCCCAATCACGAGTGCAGCTTTACCAAGTTTTTTAAAGAGATCTTTTCTCTTCTGAACAGCTTCCAAATGTTCTTTATCTATGGTTTTCTCGTCGTTATTGAGCACTTGTTTGGCTCTCAAGGCCCTGTTGATCTTGTTTTCTTTGTTGCGATGTGCTTTTTCTTGTGTTCTGAGTTCTCCAAGGATGGTAGCTTTTCGAGAAAGGTCACCTTCTACAGGGTTACCTGCAGAATCAAGCAGAGGTGTTGGTTTTCCGGAAGCATCAAGCACAATCTCTCCATTTTTATCCCGTTGATACTCGTGATAACCCAGTCCAAAACTCTTCACATTATCAAGGACAGCTAATCTCTCATCATTACTTCCGAATGCTATTGCATTTGAAGATTGACTGTAAAATTCTAAGGCTTCGTCGAGGATGGTTTCGACCTTTGGATTGTCTTTTCTCCGCATCTTGTCGAGCTCATCTTTGTAGTCTTTCTGCCCCAAGGCATCGATTTGGATATTGAGCTCAGCATCGACATCTAATCGCTTGTTAAGTAATTCTACTAAAGTTGAGTTTTCGTCTAAATCACTGTAATCATCAATCAGCTGCTCGTCTGTCATGGTCCAGATCTCGTCGGCTTTCTTGAGGAGGGCTTCCATATCCTGTGTCTCATCGACAACTTTTGGTTTCTGAAGCCCTTCTACTTCTTTGTAGAGTTCTGCATCTTCGCCCTCGGCGTTTTGAGGAGCTGAGGTGTAGCTCAGGAATCTGTTGTTGCCTTCGAAAGATGGATGACAAGAGGTATACATAGGGAAGTGGTTGTGTGTGGATGTTGGTTTTAGAGTGATTTTCGAATCTTTTCGATTTCCGAAAGGCGGTCTTCTTCGAGGACTCGTTGAATTTCTGTCTCGGCTTTTTTGATCAGCGCTACCCGAAGTTCTTTCTTAAACTCTCTCAGGTGCTTCGATTCCAAGGCATACTGCTGCATAAGCAACTTCATCTGCTCTTGGTCGGTGCTGAGTTCAGCTTGCATATCTTTAATCGACTCTTCGAGGATGAGATTGGCTTCACGAAGTTCTCCGAGAAGGAGCTCCATAAGTCGTTCTCCGTAGTTCCCTCGTAATATGGCTGCCTGAAAGAAGAGCTTCCGTTCAAGCGAAAGAGCTGATCGCTCTACGCGGATCAGGACTTTTCCCAGCTGTTCGAAGTACTCTTGCATGGCTTTTTCGACACCTTTTTGTTCTGCCTCGGTAAGGGGAGACCGAAAGTCTTGGTTAATCGCCTTGACCAACTCAGTATCGGAATTGGTATGCAATTGAGAAGATTTTGTTTTCATATTTTTTTTATTGATTTCTATATATTATATCACTTTTTGTTGTATTTTTCAACATCCTCAAGAGTTCTTTGAAAGGGTTACTTCCCTGTATTTGAATCCGAGGTTGGATTTGCTGTGCTTGAATCTGAACTTAATTGAGCAGCATCAGCTTCTGGACTATCTGTGTCATTCTTTTTCTGGAGACTATTTTTTGCGTCTTCAGCTTTTTTAAGGTTCTCCTGCCGTATGGCTCCACCTATCCCTAAGGCTGCAATGGTGGTCAGGATTGCCGTATAGGGTATCCAGTTTTTCTTGACCCAGCCAACAAGGATACCTGGAAGTCCTTTTTCAAAGAACCCGGCATCTTTCCTGAGATGATCAGCTATTTCTTGTTCTGCCTGCTCTACCATCTGAGCGACGTACTCAGCTTTTTCATTTTCCCACTTTCTCAATGTTGTGCTCTTGAATTGCTTCTCAATGCTTCTCAATTGCCGATTTCTCAAATCTTGAAGCTCTTGAGTCACCATAAAGGTGACCTGAGCACCCTCTAAATACTCAAGAAATGTCTTTCTCTCGAGATCTTTTGCAGTTGCTCTGCGCTTCACCTTTGTGTCTTTATCCTCAATTTGAATATTGATCCTACCTTGAAGCACAAGGTTTAGAAACCCAGCTATGAATCGCTCTTGTTTTGCTTTCTCTTTTACATGGAAGTGAAAGAAGTTTAAAAACTCTTCTGGAGTCAAGGTATCTCCATTCCTTTTTGGTTTTTCAGCATATCCATCAGGATCGATTGCTGGTTTTGGTTTTGAAAATGCTGGTTTGATGGTGGCTATTCCATTTCTCGTTATCTCAATATCTCCATCATTTTTGATGTCTACACTATCAGGCTCACCTGTGAACCATGGTGCAGAAGTGCTGTATGAATATGAATCATCATCATGTATCACATCAAAAGTGCCTGAATCATCGGAATTCGGGATGTAAGTAATGCTAGAATCTTCCAAAACCTCAAATTCCTCACCTGAATCTTCTTCACTTATTGCCGGATGTAATCCTGAATCATATGCCGAAAATTCTCCACTATCTTCTAGAGTAAGAGGGTCATATTCACCTGAATCATAGCCAGAAAAATCATCCACAGATATGGCTGGGAAAGTTCCTGTATCTTCACTTTTCTTCTCTAAATATTCTCTTACCTGGTCTTCACGAAAATCGGAAGGCACAAGCATGTACTCGTAGTCTATGTCGTAAATGGCTTTCTTTTCATCACCTTCAACTTCATAAGACTTAAATTTAATGGACTTCAGGTAGTCATTAATTTCATCCTCAGTGAAGTTGATTCTTGGATGACGAAGTATACTATCAATATCTAACGATTTGCCAGGTACGTACCCTTTTGGGACATTAAGAAACTTCCTATCACTCGATCCCATATAATCAGTTTCCACTATTTGCATTAACTCTTCATATGTAAACCCATCAAAGTCACGTTCAACTGACTCTTGGATTTCTTTAGCAGTCATGGATTCGAATAGATCTTCTCTACTTACTTCTTTACTTGAAGTTACGGTACTGCCTCCTGACGATGTCTTGGTATCATCAGGCGCAGAGGCACTTTCAGATCCTTCCGGAGATCCACTTTCATCATCTACAACTTCGAATTCACCCGTATCTGAAGATGAAAATTCATCCGTGGTATCAAAAACTATTCCAGATTCTGTTTCAGCACCTGATTCCTCTCCATCCTCCAGAATTAATTGGTCATCACTTGGGTCTATCTCTAGAGTATCTTCATCTTCCAGATGGATTGTCGTCAACTCACTACTCTCTTCTAAAACAGGAGAATCTTTGAGTCCTATAACATCTTTAGTTTTAAATTTCATACTGCGTCCATCTCGGAACCCTCTCAATTCTCCATCTGCCATTAAATCTCTTAGCTTACCTTCATCAATTTTAAGAACTTCGAGTACCTTTTCGAAGCTGAGGTATTTACTCGTTGGTATGGCTCTCTCCTCGTCATTTGATTGAATTGGTGTCACTTCATCATGATCTTTCAACTTCATAACTGCTTCAACATCATCATGAGTATCTTCAGTTCCTCGATCAACTGGGTCTGAATCTGGTGTGAGGTCCTCTAATCCATCAGCGTCCTCAATTTCTTGTCCAAACAATTTCAACTCACCTTCACCTTCACCTTCATCTTCAATTCCTAATTTCTTTGCAGCATCATGTTCATCTGGAATATGATTCATAAAGCTTTTGGAAAGAGGTAGAGACATCCAGCGATTCTCATTCTTTTGAGAGTCATCAGGATTCGTGTTCGGTTGATTTTCCATAATAAAAATTATCAATTCTTATTATTATACTTTATTTATATGTATTTGTCTATAGCTGAGACTTATTTATAGATCTAACCTACGTATTTGACATTATTAAATTAATATGTATAATTCACACCTGATTTATATCATTACTTCTATATCATATGAATTCTGAAGATTTCTCACTTGGATTCGAAGACGATGCAGCTGAAGAACAGCTGATTAGCGCTGCTCGATCAAAGGATCTTGTTAAGAAAGAGTACAACCGTCCCCTTATAGCCACTCTCGTCATATCTGGCGTACTTGCTATTGGTGGAGCTGCTTACTACATCTCGACCAGTATCTCTGAAATGAATACTGCTTCTGCTCAAGCAGAAGCGGAAAAAGAAGCCCTTCGAAAGAAATTCCGAGCTGAATTTACTGGAATCGCTGCTATCGCTTCCTCAACTGAAAAACTAGCTTCTCTCATGGGATTCCGAGACAAGCTCAAAAATAATCACCCTGAGAAATTCCCACAACTGGAGCAAGATACCGATGAAGAAATTGAACGAACGACACAACTGGAAGCTACAAAGGCAGAAGCTCGAGATGAAATCGCTGCTGCAGCCAAGGCAAAAGCAGATGCAGAGGCTGAAGCTCCTGAACAAAAACGTCGTGCCGATGCTGCCCTTGCTTCGAATGCTAGCCTGCAAA
>CAYGRJ010000003.1:0-20495 GCA_964352285.1 uncultured Candidatus Peribacteria bacterium | reverse complement strand
CAGTATGGCACTTTCCAAGAAAAAACGTATAAGAAGGCTCAAGATTATTATTTTCAGCAGTATTGCTGGGTTCTTCGTGTTATCTGGACTTATAGTCTTCAACATGATGGGGGCTTTTAAGCCATTCTTCTGGAACATACCCTACTTAGCTGGCTTTTTAGGACCTAAAGAATATCTCGTCGTCCTGCAGAACCATCACGAGATAAGACCAACAGGTGGATTTATAACTGCCTACGCTCATGTGAAGTTCATCTTTGGATACCCACAGATCACCGTTAACGACGTCTACAAAATTCCAGATCCGAATCCAAAAATTCCTGCAGAAGAACCATTTGAATACTTCATCGGACAAAACGATCAGTTTTTTGGAGGTGCAACCTTCCGAGATGCGAACTTCTCACCTGACTTCCTCACCAGTAGTCAAGAGCTCATAAGGTTTTACCAAATGGCAAAACCAGACTCAGAGATCGATGGAGTTATAGCCGTTGATTTTCATATCCTCGAGAAACTTCTAGAACTCTACGGACCAATAACTGTAGAAGGACAAGAGTTTACAAACGAGAACTTCTTCGGCTTGATTCAAAAAATTTCTAAAGATGTAGACACTCACAACCAAAAAGCCCTAGAAGACAGAAAGAACATCATGGGACCATTCGGAAAAGAGCTCATAAGCAGGGTTATCTCCTCACCAATGAAGTGGCCCGTCTTGAGCAGTCTGATGGCAGATATGGGACAAAAGAAACATCTCCAAATGAGTTTTATCTCTGAAGCTTTGCAAAACAAAGCAGAGACACAAGGAGTGAGTCCAAGACTCATACCAGTGCCTGCTGAAGAAGACTATATTCACCTCAACATTGCAAACATTGGCGGTAGGAAAGCAGACAGATATGTAACCAAATCAATCAAGTACCGAGCAAACTTCGAAAATCCAGATAACACCTTTGGACACATAACAGCAGAGCTTGAGCATCTCGGGAGCTACAACATCCAGTCTGATGTGTATCAAGCTTATGTAAGAGCCTATGCACCCCTAGGATCAAAGCTTATAGAAGGTTCTCGAGGGGTACTCAAATCAACACAGCAGTCAGATGAGGCAGGCTTTACCATTTTCGAAGACTACCTACGACTCAAACCAGGTGAACGACTCACACTCAATTACAAATACCGATACCCAGAAACGATCAACCCACAAAACTACCACCTAACAGTCAATCCACAGGCAGGCCATCAAAACACCACCTGGCAAATCGCAGTAAAGCACATGAACGACACAGCCATGAGATCAATAAGAGGCGATGGGCTTTTAGAGATGAATGTGAGAGAAAACTTAGCCATATGGCAAGGTGACATAGAACAGCAACAAAAGATCATCCTAAGCCAAGAAGCTGACCTGGGTGGACCAATAGTCATGTGGCAAAAATTCGAGAATCTCCAAAGGATCAATATCCGCTTTCATGAACTCCTCGACCCATCGACGGCAGAAAACGAACTCAATTACAGTCTAGAAGACAGCAATAAGATCGATTCAAATACCGACAGCATAGACATCATCAAGGCAGAGTTTGATGAACGAGATGTCTGGCTGACCATATCTGGGGCAACGCAGCAGTTTGGAGAATTCTACACCCTACGCATGAGAGACATCACAGATGTTCATGGAAACATGATCAATCCTAACCCATTGGAAAGAACACTGGTTCAACGAATAGAATCACCCACAATCAACCCATGAGCAATCTTTGGCAATCATCAGATTGGAAAGCCTTCCAAGAAAGCAGAGGTCACAAAGCTCACTGGCTAGACTTTGAACAAGGAAAAGCACTCATGATCATTCATGAATCAGGTTATGGAATTCGATATGGTTATATCCCCAGAGGGCCTCAAGAGCCCATTTCTGAAATAACACATCAAGATCATGAAATGCTCAGCAATATGGCTCATAAGCATAAATTAACCTTTGTAAGAATAGATCCTACTCAACAGTTGAAACTTACAAAATATCTCAAAAGAAAAGAAAGTCACTCACCACAACCAACACACACAAGAATTCTCGACATCAGCAGGTCAGAAGAAGACATTCTCAAACAGATGAAAAGAAAAGGGCGTTACAATATCCAACTCGCAGAAAAGAAAGAACTAGAGCTCGAATCAGGAAAATCGACAGAACTCGTGTCGAGGTTTTACAAACTGCTCAACTCTACAACACAACGAGATGGCTTTCATGCTCACGACGAAGAGTACTATCAGAAATTTGTTAAGCACATATCCTCATCGGAAGTGCTCATGCTGAAGAAAGGTTCAGATGACCTCGCTGCCATGATCCTCATAAAAGATAAGCCACAGAGCATCTATTACTACGGAGCTTCATCAAGTCAAAATCGGGAGCTCATGGCACCCTACCTATTGCAATGGGAGGCAATCAAACGCTCAAAAGCTTCAGGTGCAGTGAGATACGACCTCTTAGGTATAGCACCAAAAGAGGCATCATCAGATCATCCCTGGAAAGGAATCACACAGTTTAAGAACAAGTTTGGAGGAGAAGAAGTCAACTACCCAGCAGCAAAAGACCTCGTTTTTAATCCCTGGAGGTACCATTGGTTTCTGATTTTAAAGGGCATTCAAGCAGTCCTTAAAAGACGATAAGTCTTGCATTTGTCACCTTTCAGCAGCAGAAAAGAAGGCCAAAAAATGGTATAATGAAACTAACAGAACTCAAAAAATTCATCTGTTTCTATGAGTGATTCTCGTGCCGATAAAGGACAACCGATTCCAGTCGTTTTGAGTAATCCCACAGAAAAAACAGGGCCTATTGAAGTCAACGTGAGTCGAGAAAATACCAACAGACAAGTGATCCAACAAGAACACATCAGCCTCGATAAAATCGTTGGAGATTCAGGTTCAAGTTTTTACGTAACCGGAAAAAATACGAAGATCAACCTGATGAACTTCCTCACCTTGCTCGAAAAGCATGAACTCGCCGAAGTCGCTCAGCTCGATCAAGAAGAATTAGTGGTCTCGTCAGACTTAATTACCAGAGTAGCAATGGCACCAGTAGTAGACGAAGACGAGAATGACATGCAGTATATCGATGCTTTTGTGATTGGATTCTTTGTGTCAGGACTGCTCATTAGCATCTTCTTACTCGTCATCGGGACACTAGAAGACATGAAGTCTCTCTCATGGATACTCGTCTTGGTATCCGTCCTCTTCTTGGGACAATACCTCTACAAAGGGGTTAAAAGCGGTGAGCTCAATAGAATAATCAGAGTGGTTGTTAAGAGCCTATCGAAGAAGTAATGGTATCATGAAGGAGAACCCATTGTTCCAAATTCAGCTGATGAGGCCTCAAGCCCCCATCTACACCTGTTGAATCAAATACAGAATCCATATCAATTTCCGAATACAATGGAGCATTCTTCAAGTTATTCGAAAGCGTTTTTCGAGGTTGCTTGTAACCATACTCCATAAGCTTCAAGACTACTGGGTCACAAAGAGGAATGTCACGTACAACAACCTTTAAAACTGCAGATAAGACTTTCGGAGGTGGGTAAAAACAGTCTCCAGGTACGGAACAGACCAATTCAGGGTCTCCAAAGATACGGATTTGCCAACTGAGCAGGGTTGGCTTATTGAAATCACAAATTCGTTGAGCAACTTCCTTTTGTATCAAAAACACCACAACAGATGGCTTGGAGATTCCTTCTGTTCTCAGGTAGTGCTCAAGTAACGGTGAAGTGATGTAATAAGGAATATTAGCAACAAGCTTATAATTATCCCATTCAGGAATATGATGGAGAGCATCTTCATGAAGGATCTCAGCATTGTCAAAATCCCCCATCAAGTCTTTCCAGGGAGCAATCATTTGTTGGTCAAGTTCTACGGCCTTAAGTTGTTTACAATGCTCAACAAGTCGCGTGCTAAGAACTCCAGGACCAGGACCAATTTCTAAAACTCGGTCATCTGCAGATAAGTCAGCTGCATTGACTATGCTTTCCAAAACATCTTCATTGATCAAAAAATGCTGACCAAGTTGATGAACAGCCCAAATATTATGCTTCTTGAGATGCTGTTTGAGTTGCTGAATATCAGCGAGATTAATCATTCTCCACGAAGTAAAGCAACGGCGACAGACCGGTCTTCAGCTTTATAGAGGTAGCTACCAGAGACCATGAAAGTGCATCCAGCATCAAGTGCCAAAGGTGCAGTTTGATCGCTTATTCCACCATCTATGTTGATGTCCATTTCTGGATAGTGCTCAGACAACCAGGCAACCTTATCGAGGACTTCAGGCATGAATGACTGTCCACCCCATCCTGGCTCTACACTCATAATCAGGGCCACATCTACATGATCCCAAAGCTGAGGATCTACATCAGCTATACCAGTACCCGGCTTCAAAGCCAAACAAGACTGAATCCCCTCTTCTTGGATAAGTTGAAGATTAGCAAGAACAGAACGCTGACGAGCTTCTACATGAATGGCTATAATATCGGCACCCATATCAAAGCATTCGTCCAGCCACTCCTCTGGATTCTGAACCATCAGATGGATTTCACGAAGTTTCCGGACTTCATAAAGAGCTACTTCATCCAAAGTAAAGCTCACAGGAGGAACAAAGTCACCATCCATAATATCGAAGCTAATACCATCTACCAAAGGTTCAATATCATCAATGTATTGCTGAATCTCATCACGTGGAACATCGAGAACTGATGGGAGAATAGAAACGCTCATAAAACTAAGGTGTTAATGCCAATATAAGTCCTAACACAGTACCAATACCACCCAGGATCCAAAACCTCATGACCACCATAGTTTCGGGCCATCCCACTTTTTCGAAGTGATGATGAATGGGTGCTATATGGAACACTTTCTTACCTTTTCGCAACTTTTTCGAAGTCAGCTGAATAATAACGGAGAGAGTCTCCATAATATAAATGCAGCTTAAGAAGAGCAAAGGGACGAGTGAGTCAGTGAGCAGTGCTATAACCCCCAAACCAGAACCAAGTGACAAGGATCCCAAGTCACCCATGAAGAACTGTGCAGGGTTAACGTTATACCAGAGGAAGGCAGTAAGCGAACCAACAACAACTCCACAATAGGTAGCCAGCAAGAGAAGTCCTTGTGAATAGGCAATGACTGCAAATGCAGAATACGACATGATGAGCAGACCTGCGGCCAGACCATCAAGACCATCGGTGATATTCACTGCATGACCAGAGGCTATAAAGACCAGCATAAACAAGAGCGCATAGGCGCTTCCTAAGTAGAGATCACCATACAGAGGTATGTAAATGGAATCGTACCCGAGCTTAGCAGTAAACCAATAGGCTCCCACGAAGGAAAGAATCAGCAAGAAGAGAAACTTAGGGGTCACAGGTATCCCCTTCTTCCACAGTCCCTTCAGGTTGAGCCAATCATCAATTCCACCCAAAAGAGCACAAGAAGCAAGAGTAAAAAGGGGTATATAGGTTTCCTTTCTATTCAACAAAGAATGATCAATCCAACCCAAGTAGGCAAAAAGACGTGACAGCAAAACACAAAAAAGCACGGTAAAGATAATCACAGCACCACCCATAGTGGGCGTTCCTTGCTTTTTTGCATGCAATGCAGCAAATAGAGGTGCTTTACCACCACCAGATGCTTCATCCCTTATATTTTTTCCAATTTTAAAATGGCGAAGAAAGCGTATAAAAGGAGGACAAATCAAAAAAGCAAAGAAGAACGAGAAAATGCTAAACGAGAGCAGCCGAACAACGTCGCTTGAAGCAGTAAGGATCATGAAAAGGGCTAAATATCAGACCTATCCTATCAAAATGACCTTCTAATCCAAAGAACATCAGTTCAGGACTCTTGAATTTCACTGCTAAAACTGCTATAATATAATGAATTACTAAAACATTATGAAAAAAATACTTTCACTTCTCTTGGCCTTTTCCCTGCTCAACATCAGCATGGCAGCAGCTGCATCACCTCAATACAGCATAACGCCAGATTGCGACACAGCAGACAAAAACGGTAAGATTGGACTTGTTTCTGATCCAGATGATCCAGACAATGGACCAGAGATTATTGCCTTCAAGCTTGAAATGAATATTGATCCGGCTGGTTCTACAACTTACGACGACATCAAGAACGCAAGGATAGAAGCCAATTCAGCATTCAATAATATTATTATTGCAGAGAATACGGCAGAAAAGGTGAGTGGCAGTCATGTAAAGATCAATATCTCGGGTGGTTTTACGCCTCCGGGAATCAACAACACAGAAGCACTCCTCTACATAAAGGGAATACGTGAAAAAGAATACAAGGTGACATTTATAAGTGGTGAACTCTTTGCGAAAAACAGTACTGATAACATCTTCGTCAATAATCCCCCACAAGTATTCAACCTTGATCCGACGAGTTGTGATCAACAGTCAAATGGATCAGGGAACTCCAACACAAATAATCAAAACACACCAGTTGGAACAACGTCTATAGCGCTAACGACAGATTCAGCTGATCCACAACCTGGACAACAGGTTTCAGTAACAGCAACTATACAAAACCTTGGAAACAAAGAACTCGAATGGGTACAAACAGCGGGATCACCAATTACTCCAGAAATAGTAAACACACAGCTCAGCAGCACCGAAGCTCAAAGTGTTGTAAGCTTCAAGATCCCATCAGATATAACGACAAACGAAACCATTACCCTACGACTGCGCGCTGGGACAACAGTAGAAAGTATTGATCTCGAAATAAACACCGGACAAGAGGGAGAACTCCGTGGTTCAGCCGATACTTCAGAAAACCAATCAGCAGCAGACGATCTCCGAGAAAGACTCCGTCAACGACGTGAAGAAGCCATTCAACAAGGATCAACTACTCCAGCAGCAGACCAAGGTCAAGCTTCGATTCCAGAAGAACCAGGGAATATTCATGGTTCAGCAGGAGCATTGTCTCAATCAGGTCCAGAGGACATGGTGTGGCTATTGCTCTTAGCAGGGCTCATGACAGCAATGCTAAGCTACCGAAATCAGAGATCAATCTCAGAGTAAATATCACCCATTTCTGGCATATCATCAGCTTGAGCACCTTCGGCTAGAGCTATACACACGGCTCTGTCATTACCGGATCCACGACTCGATGTTTCGAGTGATGGAAACTTTGATTTGATATGAAGGTGAACTAAGCGTCTGAAAAATGGAGACATGGGAGGAAGAGTTACAGTTCTTCCACTTTCGAGAACTCTTTGCGCACGCTGTTCTGCCATAACTTGGACGTTATACTCTTGCTGCTTGCGATAAGAATCGATATCGATTTTGATATGCTTACCATCACCCAATAATCCTTGAGCTCGAAGAACATTTTTGACGAGGTGCTCAAGAGAAATAAGAACATCACCACGTCGACCAATAAGTCGAGCTGAGTCTTCTTCAACATCGAGGTTCATGTAAAATTCACCTTCACCCAGGTCATCAAGGGTGAAACCCTTTACAGGAAGGTTACCAGCCTGAAAGAGTGGATCTAAGAGTTCGTGGAGAGTGTCTGAAGTCATAGGAAAAATGAAAGAATGAGCAAAGAAACTAAGCAGTTTTTCGATTCACGCTGTACTGCTGAAAAATACCAAACAAAGTAGAGACGATTAAGTATAGACCTACACCTGCTGGAAACGTTGCGGTCATAAAGGCGAGCATAAGAGGCATAATGTAGAGCATCGTCTTATTCATCATCTTCATGGGATCCTGAGCAATCTGATTGAGATCAGGCTCACCATTTGCCTTAATGTCGATAACATCCTTCTTTCCGCTCTTCTTTTCTCTCATAGAGAAAGACAACTTCAGCTGGACGAACTGAAGGAGCCCAACGACTACAGGTAGCCACGTTCTATTGATACCTGTAAGGTCCAGAAACCCGAGGAAATTTTGGTTAAAGGTAGCAAGATCTAAGTTCGCAAAGAACGGGTAGAGATGTTGCGTTTGGTAAACGGTGAATCCTTCGCGGACGACGTAAAAAATGGCAATCAAAAGTGGGAGTTGAAGCAAGACTGGGAGGCATCCACCGACGGGACTCACCTTATGCTTCTGCCAAAGAGCAAGAGTCTCTTGAGATATACGAGCTTGGTCTCCCTTGTGCTGCTTTTTGATTTTTTCGAGCTCAGGTTGAAGCTTCATCATTTTCTTCTGAGATTGCAGTGCCTTCTGATTAGGCAGCAAGAGAAGCAAGCGTATCAAAAAGGTAGCTACGATTATCCCAAAGCCAATCTGCTTACCAGGGATAATATCAGTCAGACCAATGACGGCATTATAAAGAGGACGGAAAAAAAGCTGATAAGCAACACTCGAGATAAACCCGCGCTCTTCAACCTCAAATTCTTGGATGTACTCACGTACTTCAGAATCAATTTCCACATTTAAAACCGCACGATGCCGACCGTATTGAGTAATAAGTTCATCCTTCCAAGGAGAGAAATCTAATACCAAGCTGGAGCGTGGTCCTAAAACCAGTTGCTCGGGTACATTTATGAGATTCAGATCATCGTCTGATACAGGGCCACAAGAAAGTGACACTGGATTATCTGACTTCAGATCAACCCATTTCCCATTTCCATAACGCTGAAGCTGTAGAGGTGGAAGCGGGCATTTCGATTCAAAAGAAAGTTCTTGATCGAGGAAATTTTCTACGGTGACACTGAAAGGCTGACGAAGACGAAGACTCTCATCAGAAAAAGTTATCTCAACATCTTCACCCTGACGGACTTCTTGCTGTTCAGTATTGGGGAAAAGGTTTTGGAAAACCAAAGAAAAACCGAGGAAAATCAGTATCCAAGTAAAAAATCGTCGAGCCATGTGAATACGGATTAGAGAGAATTCATACGTTTATGGAGGTCTTCTAAGAGGGTTTTCAGCATTTCTCGCCGTTGAGATCCACTGAGCTTCAGAACACCGTGCTTGACCAAAATAGCAACTCTCCTACCCACTGTCCAATAGGAATAGACTTGACGAATATCCTCAGAGAGCTGGCGTCGTAATCGATTTCTCATGACAGCCGCAGCTAGCAATTTTTTTGGGATAATCACAGAAAACTGTGACCTTTTCAGCGAGCTTGAGTCAGCAATGATTCGGAAACAAGCATTTCCCACACTCACAGCCTTGCGGTTTTTAAAAAGACTCGAAACCTCTTGGTTAGCGAGTCCTCTAAAAGTTTTTTTAAGCATAAGATCACAGTATCAATAGAAATCGACTACTTAGATCTAGCTGTTGAACCACGAGTCTTTTTGTACTTAACCTGTACGGTCAATTGCTTACGACCCTTCCGTCGTCTCTTTTTCTTTATATCGTCAGACATAGCACGGAATCCGTGTTTTCGAGCTCGCTTTACTGTTGAGAGTTTTCCTAACATGATCAGAACATTAATCGGGTACGTGTAGCCAAAGTATCTTACTAAATCCCTGAATTTCTGTCAAGAATCAAAAAACCCCACCATAAGGCAGGGTTTTGAATCTCAACTGTTGAGAAATTACGCACACATGAAGTCATGCTTACGAACAGTCTTTCGTCCGTTAGCTTGTGCTCGTTCAGCTGCTTGATCGAGGTACTTAGCAGCGAGCATAGAGAGACCATCGAGAGCATCTCCAGCACAATTGCAACCAGCATCCTTGAGCATAGCCTTGCTCTTTGATCCGACAACACAATCAGCCATAGATCCTTTGTCGCATGTACAGAAATCTGTCTTACGAACTGTCTTACGACCGTTTTCCTTAGCACGCTTTCCAGCTTGCTCAAGGTGCCATGTAAGCATTCCTTCGAGACCTTCTAGTGCATCACCTGCACAGTTACATCCCTTTGCTTTCAAGTGAGCCTTAGCCTTAGAGGCAACAATAATACTCATAATATGAGGTTATATGATATAGAACGCCTCTTAGGATACTCTTACAGCAGATTTATGCAAGATAATTCCAAAAGGGTGTAAGATGTAATTACCCTTATACACCATCATGAAGCCAAAATTTATCATCATATTAGCGATCACTACAGCCTTTCTAACGGCCACTATATCAGCAAACGGAATGACACCAGCCCCTGAAGAATTGGTCTCAAAGATATGCCAAAACAAGGTCATTGATGCCATACCAAAAGATGGTGGAACATTAGATATCATGACTTGCTCATTGAAAAATATCACCAGGGAACCAGTGTTGATCAAATCATTCACCATAAGGCTCTCAGGACTCAACAACCCTCAAGATGTCGACAGAGTCTGGCTAATGAATAGTAACTATACCCGAGTGAGTGAAACACCGAAATTCAGTAACAATGAAAAAACACTCACACTAAATATAATGACCGGCTATCAGAAACTCGTAGCAAGAGAGGAAGTGAATTGGGTTCTAAAAGCAAGTTTCGCAGGAGGTCAGATGCAAGGGAGAACATACCTACTCGATATTATGGAAATGGACATCACTCCAGCACGTGAAGAAGAAAAGAGTTGGAAAGGATTCTTTAGTTGGATGGTTTGGTAAAGTTTAAGAAAAAAATCAAAGACTGTGCAAGCTTGATATGATCGTATAGATAGTGGCGGAAGGAGAGGGATTCGAACCCCCGGTCCCTTGCGAGACAATAGTTTTCAAGACTACCGCATTCGACCACTCTGCCATCCTTCCATTTGGTCTAACACTTGGATATTGTAGACTAAAGCTGAGACAGGTCAAAAACTTTTTCAAAGATTAAGTTCTATGCACAATAATAGCTATTCTGAGCGAATGATTATAAAAAAGAATGGTGTAGAGATAAGCACAACAACTACAGGAGGAGACATACAGAACACCATATGCATACTGCTACCTCACGATGGAAGTCCAGACCCCTTTCTACGAGCTCATCCCGAATATCTCAAAGCCTGTCCACAAAGAGAGCATATTCGTACTTTGATAGAAATTCACAGAGACAAAGGGACAAGCATACTCGCAGATCATATAGAAGATGAAGTACTCAAGAAGACAGAAAAGTACAGAATACAAATTCTTAAAGTCCTCGTACCCAGAATGGTCATAGACCTAAACCGTGTGAAACCACAAGACGCTATTCGACATACCTTTGATCACCAAATTCACAGAGATCTCTTTAGAAAACTCCAATCAATTCACAGTCAAATCTTCAAAGAACTCAACAAGAATATCTCACAACTCCAAGAAGGAGACATCCTCTTGGATCTCCACAGCATGGGCCCATGCAACGCCCCATTCGTAGAACTTACTCCAAACTCAACAAAAAAGACCATTGATACCTGGAGCCAAGAGTATCCAGGTCAAAAAAGGGAAATAGATATAATAGATGCATACAACTCAGGCAATGATGAGAACAAGGCATATGGAGACTCAGTACTAAATCACTTTTTAGAAAAAGAACTCAATGATCATGATTATGGTTCAAAAAGAGGAGTACCCTACAATGCCATTCCTTGGCTAGTTGGTAATTACTGGAATCAAGTAGCTAAGCTCAATGGAGTAATCTACGGGGCTATCGATATACCAAAAGATATCATTTGTGATATCCCAAGAAATGTAGAAAACGGAAGGCCTCTGGATCTCGCAAATGCAGAGCCATCAGAAGAAAAATGCGCAGAAATAGCAACTCCTCTCGCATCAGCTCTCATAAGAAGGTTGGAGCCTCAGCATGCAAATGCTAATCTGTCTCTGTAATGCTCCTCTCATCACAAACCACTATGGATCACGTCGACTACGATACTCTTGATGCCGCCAAAAATGCCTTTATAAATGCTTGCAAACGAACAACAGGCTTTGCCAAGGACTATGGATTCATACCAGATGAACGGTTTGGTGCGTCAGCAAATGTTTTCGAACTCGACCTGACTCAATTCATAGAAAAAGGAGCTGGAAAACTCCATCTCACCCTCGTACCAGAAGGACTCGGAACGGCAGATGAAGCTCATCCAGATGACATGAGCCAAGAAGAAGCCATACAGTTTCTCTACAACGTTGGAATCAAAACCGTAGGAGTCATGACCAACGACGCGGCATCATCTGGAATGCGAACCATACTGATATCACTCTACCTCCCATCGAGCACACCAGAACTGCTCTTCGATAAAAACTTCCTGAAAGGATTCCTCGATGGATTTGTAGATGGTTGTGAAAAAGTCGGTTGCGTTTACTTCTCTGGAGAAACACCACAGCTAAAAACAAAGATCGTTGAAAAAAAGTTAGACATCGCGGGAGCATGCTTCGGAATCATGCCCGCAGGCGTAAAACCTGTAGACGGGAGCAAATTAGCAGCTGGTAACAAGATGGTCTTTATAGGTTCGACAGGACCAGATGCCAATGGATACACCAGCCTCAGAGATCTCGCAACACGTCTAGATAACGGCTACCGAACCAAGCTCCCAAGTGGAGAAGAGTACTGGAAGGCTATCAACAACCCAACAGTCCTCATAACGCCTCTGATCCAGAAACTCTTCAAAGACGACATCAAGCTCACCAATATAGAACCTATCTCTGGACACGGATGGCAAAAAATCATGAGAAATGCAGCTCCACTTCGCTACGTTGTCGAAGACATGCTCGAAGTTCCAGAAATCTTTGAATTCGTGGCAGAACAGACCAATACAAGTCCTGCAGAAATGATCAAGATCTTCAACTACGGTCTTGGATTTGTGCTCTTCGTAGAAACAGACGAAGATGCTCACAAAACCGTAGAGATGGCCAAAAGTATGGGACTCAAAGCCCTCATAGGTGGATACCTAGAACAAGCAGACACTCGAGAGATTGTCGTCAAACCACTAGATACAACATTAAAAAGCGATGGATTTGCGCTTAATCAAGAGTAGGTTCACGTGTTACTCAACAAAAGAATCATTCTCATTCATCTTCTCCAGCTGTGTTGTAATATCCCCGAGACTCTCGTTGAGCTGATCAAGCGATTCTACAATACTTTCCGTTTGCACAGCTTGCTTTTCGATAAATCCAAAAGACTGATATTCTTGAACCTTAAACCACAAAACAGCAGCTACAAGAACGAGAACAATCAAGATCAACAGGTAGATGGTGATCTTAATCTTGAGCTGAATCCTATGAACGAATGCAAACATGTGAAAAGAAAGTTACACTGTCTATAAGAAAAGCACTCGTCACCCCTTACAGCAAATACTTGCCCTTGTCTCATGATACAGATGCACATCAAATACCGATACCTCATAGTCCTCGACATCATCTTAGTAGTGATGGCCATAGCATTCTTTCTCATTCCCTCACTGATTAACAAAGCTCTCTATCACCCGACTCCTGGCTTCGATGAAGAATTACTGAATGAGTACGAACTCGAAGAACAATGGATACCCATAACACGAGACCAAGACATGCATGCGGTCTACAAAGTACAGAGCAAGGATTATGTAATCCTCTTCTTACACGGAAATGCAGGGAACATCACCATCAATGAACCCAACATCAAATATCTTGTAGACGCTGGGGCGTCCTTTCTCATGATTGATTACCCAGGGTATGGACTCAGTCCTGGTGAAGTTTCAGAGCAAAACCTCTACCAAGCAGCCAGTAAAGCCTATAGATATCTCACAGAATCAAAAGGATGGGAGCTCAATCAGGTGATCATCAACGGTCAATCACTCGGGGGAGCAGTTGCCATAGACCTTGCAAGCAAAGTCCCCTCCCGTTCGGTGATCGTCGAAAGCAGCTTCCCAAGCCTGGCACATATTGCTGAACATCACTACCCATGGATCCCCTTCCCAAAACTCTGGCTTAAGCAGTACAACTCAATCTCAAAAATAAAGAACATCAAATCCCCTCTCCTCTTTATTCATGGAGCAAAAGACGAGCTCTTACCAGTAGCCTTCACAGAGCAACTGTATGAAGCAGCAAATGAATCCAAGTACAAAATCATACTGCCAGATCTGGGACACAATGATGTGTTCTCCTACGAAAATGAGGACTACGTCCAAAGGATCAACACCTTCATATCTACTTCCGTTCTTCCAGACTAATCATGTTCACCCAAAAAGAAATCGATAATGAGAAGCAAAGGCTCTACGAAAAGCTCAAGCATTTGGACTGGTCACTAGACGAGTGTGAGGTCTATGCGCAGATGACCTTGGAGATCAACAAGTTAAAGAAGGAACAAGATGCCATTATCTTGGCACACACCTATCAAACTCCAGACATCGTGTATGGAGTAGCAGACTTCGTCGGTGACTCGTATGGACTCAGCAAACTGGCAGCAGAACACCCCGCCCAGAAGATCATCTTCTGCTCGGTAGAGTTCATGGGAGAAACCGCGAAAATCCTGTCACCAGAAAAAGACGTATTGGTCCCGAGTAAAGCTGGTTGTTCTTTAGCTGACTCCATAACTGCAGCGGATGTAAGAGCCCTCAAAAAACAACACCCAGGAGTGCCTGTAGCGTGCTACGTGAACACAACAGCAGCAGTGAAAGCTGAGTGTGACGTTTGTGTAACCTCATCAAACGTCCTCAAAATTGTAGAAGCCCTCCCTGGTGATCAGGTGATCTTCATCCCCGACAAGTACATGGCCGATTACATCCGGAGAACCAGCAGCAAGGAAATCATCAGCTGGGAAGGAGTCTGCATCGTCCACGAAGAATTTACCAAAGAAAAAGTTCAGGCAGTACGTGAACAGTTTCCCGGAACAGAAATATTGGTGCATCCAGAATGTTCAGCATCAGTAATAGACGAAGCTGACATGGTGGGGAGCACTTCACAAATCATCGATCATATAAAAGGCTCCAACAACGACCAGTTCATGATCGTCAGCGAATGCGGACTAGCAGACCGTGTGAAGACCGAGCAACCGACAAAGAAAGTCGTAGGAGCCTGCTCCATGTGCCCATACATGAAACAAATCCAGCTCAAAGACATCCTCACAGCTCTCAAATCACCTCGTGAAGACCAGATAATCAGCATTGATGAGAATATACTCCTAAAAGCCAAGAGCAGTCTTGATAAGATGTTTGAAATGACAAATGGTTGACTAATACAACTTTGAATGTAAAATACGGTTCACACCTACCATTCAACCAAATAATGATGACACCAGAAGACGATATCATCGAATATACAAAAGAAGACGTCTATCGTGAAGAAAATAGGCTCGAGGAAGGAGGATATACTTGTATATTGACCTTACAACTTGGAATAGATGAACCAACTCCAGAACAGTACAAGGCTAAACTTCAAGAAGTCGAAAATGAGCCTCATCTTGATGTATAATTTACTGATACAGATTATTATCAAAAAATATGGATCAAAAAAATCAGCGATAAAGAATTATCGAAAAGGATCAACAAAATAAAATCTAGAGCTTGCAGTGAACTAAAAAGAATAACAGGTGAAGATCAGGAGCTTACAGACTATGATGACGTGACATTAAAATACACCACTCTAAGGGAAGTATCTGAGCAACTCGATCGATTCCGTAGACAGGGTTTTATAAAACTAGAAAGTTATGCCATTGACAGAGACGACGAAGAAACTCTTAAAGGGTTTAAAGACATAGTATTAAAATACCACAGAAGACCTGATATGGAAGTCCAGGTACTAGAGTTAGAAGGTTCCCAAGAGTTATGGGTAAAGAACAGATACTTCTAAGTAATCTTGTACAAATAGTGTTGAAATAGCACAAAAGTATAAAATATCTCTTACATCCTTCAACATGACAGAATACTCGATCAAAGACATGATAGACGGTCCTTCAATTATTCAGGACACCGGAGAGATAGTAGCAAGACGTGAACGAATCCTTCAATCGCAAGGTTATGAAATACATACAAGTTACAACAGGCTCAAATCAAGTGAAGAGAAGCAGAATTCAGAGCAAATCCAGACCTAGAAGTTGAAACAACATTCCTAGATATGCAATTAACACTCTGGGTACGAACAGCAGAAACAAGAGCAAGGATTGAAGCAGAAATGACGAGAGATCAAATAAGGAGCGCAAAAAAAAGATCGGAGTGCTTCGAATATCAATATACAAAAGCTCAGCAACTGCTGAGGTTTTTTCATCGTGCACAGAAAGTGCTACACTTCTCCAGCAACCAGTTACCAAATAACCAGAAACCGCATGAAATCCATTGAACAAACAACCCTCGATAACGGGCTTAGAGTCGTAACATCGACTATCCCTACTGACTCTATAACTCTCCTCGTGCTCGTGGGTGCTGGATCACGATACGAAAACCAAGAACTGAGAGGTATATCTCACTTTATTGAGCACATGTTTTTCAAGGGTGCCAAGAAGTTCACCAATACCAAAGAAGTTTCTGAAGCCATTGACTCCGTTGGTGGTCAGTTCAACGCCTTTACTGGTAAAGA
Source organism: uncultured Candidatus Peribacteria bacterium (assembly GCA_964352285.1). GTDB lineage: Bacteria > Patescibacteriota > Gracilibacteria > JAUYGZ01 > JAUYGZ01 > CAYGQA01. The sequence continues at coordinate 4,153 of CAYGRJ010000003.1, read as the reverse complement.
ATACGCTGGTTACTACGTAAAGCTCGCCAAAGAAAGCAAAGAAGTCGCCTTCGACGTGATTTCTGACATGCTCATAAACCCAACCTTCATCACCGAAGAAATCAACAAAGAACGAGGAGTCATCCTCGAAGAGATGAACATGTACAAGGACACCCCTATGTACCAAATCGGATGGGACTTCGAAAAACTCATGTTTGGAAACCAACCAATGGGTTGGGATCAAATCGGAACAGTTGAACTCATCAATTCAGTGACTCAAGAACAGTTCTTTAGCTATCACGATGAACTCTACTCTGCCGATAACACGGTGATTTCCGTCTCTGGGAACATCACCCACGAAGAAATCCTCGAACTCGTCGACAAGTACTTCCAGTTCAAGATCAAGGATAAAAAACGAACATGGGCAGAGTTCGAAGGCTACAACAAAGACGAAAAGGTAATCATGCAAGAAAAGAAAACCGAACAAGCTCACCTCACCATCGGATTCCCTGGATACCACAGCAATCATCCAGACTACTTCGCTCAAAAGCTCCTCTCGGTAGTACTCGGAGGAAACATGAGCTCACGAATGTTCCTCAATGTGCGTGAAGCACAGGGGCTCTGCTACTACATCAGCTCAACCGTAGACGATTACACGGACTGTGGACACTTCAGCACCAACGCAGGAGTCGACGTCAACCGTATAGACCAAGCCGTGAAGTCTATTATCGCAGAGTACGCCAAGCTCAAAGAAAACCCAATGGTCGAAGAAGCAGAACTAAAGAAGTCGAAGTCGTACCTCTACGGAAAGCTCGTCATCAACCTCGAAGACTCACAAGAAGTGGCCCACCTCCTCGGTAAGCAGGTGATACTCGGTGAAGAAGTCAATACCCTAGAAACACTGCACGAAAAGATCAACGCCGTCACTCTAGAAGACATATCACGGGTAGCCACAGACATCTTCGATGAAGAAAAGCTCAAGCTCGCCTACATTGGCCCAGCACGAACCAAAGAAAGCTTCTTGGAGTTGATGAAGTTTTAAGCATACCCGGACTCAGTCTTACATGCACCTGAAAATATGAACGTATCGTTCATTTCGTTGAAATACAGAGTACACAACTTGACAATATTGATAAATAATGTAAAATACGAACACATTACTGTTAAAAGAACTCGACGTAATACAACTCATAATATGTACAATTGCGAAAAAGAATCAGATGACTATAAAGACAAGGATAATGAGAAAGAAAGACTAAAAGCATTAAATAACAAAATAAAAGAAATCGCTGATGATTCAAGATACAATAATGATTATATTGGAGAACCAGTCAGCAAATTCAAGCCCAGCATGTTTCTATCACTGCAGGTAGATTATAGTAAAAAAATACAAGTACTTCTGCTACAGGAAGAAAACAAAGACCTGCCAGGAGTCCATCAAGAAGTACTGAAAGGAACATTTTCATTCTTTCCGAATATCTTCATACGAATTGTTTACCAGCTTGTTGAACTCAACTTCAAATTAGATTTAAAATCAACGCTTAGAGGACTTTTGTTAAATGAGACTAATCCAGAATTAGCAGTGTATGCAAGAACTCTAAAGCTAGAAAAAGACAATATAAGAATACAACTCGGTTCATTAATTCCACCTGAAATAAGCTTTCAACAGGTGGATGAAGAAGGCAAAAGCAAAAATATAGAAAATAAGAAGTTCAGGACAGTTGAAAATGCAATTGAACATGTAAAAGCATACATCGAAAAGATCTAAAGGATGCATCTTGGAACAAGTCAGTCTTTGACGTATACTTTCGACGACAATTCTTAAACAAGAACCATGCAACAAACAACACTCATCATTATTAAGCCAGATGCCGTTCAACGAGGACTTGCTGGTGAAATCACCGGACGTCTCGAAAAGAAAGGTCTCAAGATGGTCGCCAACAAGATGGCCATGCTCAAACCTGAAACGCTTCGTGAGCACTACGCTCATATAGCGGACAAGCCATTCTTCCCAGGCATTGAAGCCTTCATGAGTGGTTCTCCGGTAATCATTCAAGCTTGGAAAGGGTTTGAAGCGATCGACACCGTACGTACTCTCTGCGGAGTAACCAACTCTCGTGAAGCAGCTCCTGGAACAATTCGAGGTGATCTTTCTTGCTCATACGGATCAAACGTAATCCATGCATCTGACTCACCAGAAGCAGCAACAGAAGAAATAAAAAGATTCTTCGAAGATTCAGAGATCTACGAATACGACAAAGTCATTGAAAAGTTTAGCTACTCAGACGACGAACGGTCTTAAACCGTAATCACCTGATCCAGTACAATATCGTGACTCTCTACGGGCAGCTCCTCCAGGAGCTGCTCTTTGAAGGCAACTCCAATCTTCTTACCAGTGTAGTCCTTCAAAAAGCGGTCATAAAAGCCCTTCCCACGACCAAGACGTTGACCTGACTTTGTAAAGAGCATCCCAGGAACAACAATCAGGCCCATTTCTTGAACCTTGTGAGTGGGGCCATATAAAGGCATGTGAACTCCATAATGAGTTTCCTCAAGGTGAGCATCATAGACCCACTCCTTAAGGGTATCAGGCTTATCTTCAACCATTCGGTCAAAGACAGGTACGCAAACTTTCACTCCCCTCCTCCAGCATTCTTGAACGAGCGGAAGCGTATCGATTTCATCGGGAAGAGATGAGAAAACACTCATGAAGACCAGATCATCAAACAGACCTTCATCTATAAATCGGTCGACCAGGGCTTCAGACCGCAACTCACGATCTTGTATAAGAGAAAGAGTCTTCTTGGCTTGTTGTCGAAGTTGAGATTTATTCATCATGAATTAAAGACACCTTGTAGTTGAGTGATGGTAACGGGCTCGGTGGAGGCTGCTGATGCAGTCTTCTTCGGAAGCACATTAGGCTGCTTATCGAGGCCAGCTTTCTCTGCGTTCTCATCGATCAAAACCTCGAACTGAACTTGTATACCGTAGGTGGCAGAGAGGAGATCGAGAATGTCTGACTTATGAGATTTTTCGAGTTTAACCTTCTCGAACTCAGTACGGACAACAATAGTCATCTTCTTTTCAGTCAGAGTAATTTGAGAGAGTCTTAAAATAGTACGAAGAGAAGCTTGAGGTACTGCCTTTAAAAAGTCGGGGACAGAAAACTGTACAGGAGCAGTTGAAGTTTGACTCAGAGAAACATCTTCAGAAATTGATGCTGATTCAACAGGCTTCTCTTTAACTTCGTCATCCACAGCAGCTTGTTCCGTAACTTGATCAAGAACAGTCTCCTGAGCTTTAGGAGCAGCTTTTGTCTGAACAACAGGCTCTGATGACTGATTAACAGCTTTTTCAACCACAGAGGCAGTTTGCTGAGCTGATACTGCAGCTGAAGGAACCTGTACAGAAGCTGAACTCTGACAAAAACCATAGACCAACATTTCTAGTGGTAACTGAGCAACTACAGCATCTTTAAGTTGTGCATGTGCCTTCAAAAGAAGTTCGGAAGCCAGCAAAGCTTGCGCTCGAGTTGACTCATCCTTCAAACAAGCACGGGCTTCTTCGAGAAGTGCCGTACAGAACTGGTAGAGATCATGCCCTTCATCGTGATGAGTATTCAAAAGCTGCAGGCAAGAATCCACATCATGAGCAAAGAGGGACTTTAGAAACTGCTGGACAGTCTCTTTGTGACTCAGTCCAAGAGCATCATGAACCATAAGCTCAGTGATATTGCCGTCATTCATCAGTTGGTCGAGCAAACTCAGAGCATCACGGAAACTTCCGCGAGCTTGCTGTGATAAAAGGTCTAGAGCAGCATCTTCTGCCTTCACCTTCTCTTGGTCACAAACATACTGAAGCTGATCTTTGATTTGTTGCTGATCAGCTAAATGAAAATCATAACGCTGGCAGCGAGATTGAATCGTATCCAAAACCTTATGAGCCTCGGTCGTCGCCATAATAAAATGAACATGCTCAGGTGGCTCTTCCAAAATCTTCAAGAGGGCATTAAAAGCACTCTTCGAGAGCATGTGGACTTCATCGATTATGTATACCTTCTTACTGACTGAGGTCGGCATGAAACGCGCTTGTTCAACCAGAGCTCTTGCATCATCAACCAAACCATGACTTGCAGCATCAATCTCAACAACATCCGTAAGCCGTCCTTCTAAAG
>CAYGRJ010000002.1:0-22549 GCA_964352285.1 uncultured Candidatus Peribacteria bacterium | reverse complement strand
GCCAAGAACTACCTCAAGAGAATTGAGGAGCTCGTGGGTTGCAAGGTTCAGTGGGTTGGTGTTGGACCTCAGCGAGATGAGATGATCGAGATTGCTTAAGCTGCAGCATGAATGAGACTCGAGAGTTGTTGAAAGGTCTTAATAACCTGCTGCTGGGTGTCGTGAACCCTTGTTCGTATCGCATTGTAACGAACAGGATTTTCGACCAAGCTGTCTATAGCTGTATACAGTGCTCCTTCATAGTTTCTCTCTTCGGTCTTTGCCTCGAAATACTTTTCGAGACTCTTATCGAGAGTGCTTTTGATCTCTGCTAATTTTTCTCTTAGTTCTTCGCTAGATTTTTCGTTCTTCTGCATCGTGTCAGCAATGTTTAAAAGGGCTTCGTACTCTGAAAATGGTGACTTTGAAAGGTTCTTAGTATTCATAGGAAGGGGTTAATTTCCCGCGTATTTTGCACAGCTCAGCAAGAACTGTCAAATTTTCTTAACTTATTTAGTTCATGTTCATGACTGGTTTCTTGGTTTTGCTGAGATGCCGCTTGAGGACTCGGTACATGTCGATGTCGAAAATCCGTTCTTTATCTGGACTGAGGAGGTCTTGAAGCTCTGCTTCATCCTTGGCTGTCCCCAGATAACACCATTGGTCGAAGACGTGGATATCGGTATCGTCCGAGAAGAACTCCTGCTCTCGAATGCCAATGGGCCCTCGATAAGGCCAGGCTTGCAGGCGAAGCTTTCTGAGAGCGTCCTTTACCCGAAGGGTGTGCTCTCGGTGTGATTCTTTACCATGGCAGGCTCCTCGGCATTTATGCTCCGCAAAGTCATTACAAGGGCCTGATCCCTTTTCTATCCCAAGGGTTTGCAAGCAGAGCTGTTCGTCTTCGGCAATCTTTCTTACGGATCGTTTGGCGTCTTCTGAGTTGTGGTAGAGCCCGTACAGCGAACTGAAGAACTGAGGCTGAACCTTTTCTTCGCTCATGAGCTTGAGCTGGTTGTTGTTGAGCAGTTGAAAACTCCTGAGCCCTGCATGCTTGCGCATATGGCGGTTATAGAGCGGCTCAAGCCCTTTGACCAGCTGCACTTCTTCTAACTGCGCTCCGAAGATCCCAGCTTTCTCGCGGTACTCTATTCGATCGATCTTCTTGGTCATCTTGAGCTCACGACTCCCCTTTCGATCGCCGCAGAAGTAAGACAGCACTCGTTCACGAAGGTTCTTGCTCTTTCCTATATAGAGGAGATCTCCTTTCTTTCCGTAGAACAGGTACACACCTGGTCGGTCTGGCATGTTCTCGATCACTTCGTTATTGAGGTGAACAGGAAGGTTGGGCCGCTTGAGCAGCTCGTTGATGTGTTCTGTGATATGAGCTTCTTCGTGATCTTTTTGGATTTGCTGCCAGAACTGCCACATCAGCATCACGTCTCCCATAGCCCGATGACGATCGTCGACCTGTAGCTCAAAGCGCTCGATGAGCGCGTCCAAACCATGTCGTCTGAAATCTGGATAGAGTCGTCGTGAAAGCCGTACGGTACAAAGCACTGGTGCGCAGAACTGGATGTCGAGCCTTCTGAATTCGTTCTTCAGGAAGCCATAATCAAATTTAGCGCTGTGGGCTGTAAACACCTTTCCCTGAAGCTTTTCGAGCAGGGTTTCGTGGATATCAGCGAAGGATGGGGCATCTTGAACCATGTCATCACTGATTCCTGTAAACATGGTTATGTTATGTGGGATTGGCCGGCCAGGATTCACCAAAGTACTCCACTTATCGACAATCTCCCCATTTCTAATGTGAATGAGTCCGACTTCTATGATGCGATGACTGTGGGCAATTCCACCAGTCGTCTCGAGGTCCAGGAAGATGTATTCTTGGTTGTTCATAAGGGTTTTGGAGGCTTTACTATATCACATTTCGACGATTATTGCCCTTGTGTACTGGAGAAATACCCCTTTTTCTGCTATAATAAGGAGAAGTAGCCGACCCCTTTGAGGCCTCAAAAACAAAAATATGACTGAAAACACCAACAAGACCCCATCATCGAATGACAAGAAGCTCCTCAATCAGGTTAAACAGCTGATTATGCTGTCCATTGGACTGAAGTTCGAAGAGAAGAATCAGCTGCTCGGAAAGGTAGCGGCGATGAGTGAAGAACAACTTACTGAGCTCAAAGGGATCTTTGAAGCTGAGAAACAGCGAAAGGATGAGATCATGCAGGACTTCTTTTCTAAGAATCCTGAGCTCTTCCCTGAATATGAGCGACTTGCCCAAGGTCGGGTAAATAAGATTTACAGTGAGGTAGAGGCTGGTGAACAAGAATGGGTAGATTCGCGTATGGCTGAACTAGAACAGGCAGACTTTTAAGATATTTTCTTTCTCTTATGGAACTCTCAGAATCAATGCGACCGGCAGATCGACCAGAAGCTCGGAATGAAGTGGATGTTCGTCAAGAAGCCGAAGATATGGTGGCTCGACATGCTCGACAAATGAAGGACCTCGAAGCCAATACTGTGGACGAATCTTCTTTTGAAACTGCTGCCCTGAAGGCCACTGACGCCTTTATGGGAGACCTAGAGAAATTTCTGACGAGCAAGCTTGAAGCTGATGAAGCTCAACAATTGATGAGTGAGCTGACCAAGCCCCTGCGAGACGACTTGAGGCAGTACTTAGAACCTGATGCCGGTGATCTGTAATATTTATGATGTTTATCCCAACCTTTCAAAGCGGTGAAACGAAGAGATTCTGCTTTTTTGGAGCCGAAACCATGGGTGGTGGCTATGCTGAAGATGCCGACAAGCCCCAGGTAGAAACTGATCAAGAAGCTGCAGTTCAGAAAGAAGACAAGGAAGACCAGAAAGAGTTGAAAGATATGAAGGATACGAAGGAAGAAACTGTTCAGAATGAAGTAAATGATACTCCTGATGAAGAAGGATTCGATCAGTTCGAGGCTCGCCAAAATAAGCTCGATCAAGCCAAAACTAAACCCGTAGAAGATGTGCTCAACAATCTGGACGACTTTCCACCAGCTGAGCAAGGTACGCTTTTAAACATCGCTCTGAAAAATGCAGAGACCCCCGCTGCTTTCAATCAATTTGCCGAACAGCAAGAGAGCAGTCCAGAGCTTCAGCAGCAACTGGCTGGAAGCCGTGAACAGTTGATGGACGCTTTGAATGGAAAGTATTTATAATTCTTGAGGAATACTCCACAGCCTAAGCTTGACTGTTTAGTCAACTTAACATATACTGCGAGCTCATATGCTTACGCTTTTTTATGAACTCCCCAGACCACGCCCTAAGAGATCTCATACGTCACCACTCAAGTGACCCAGATAACCCAGAAATCCAATATCAATTATCGTTGGCAATGCGTCGTCTCGGGGTGGATATTTCTTCTATCAGCTTTGAAACTGCTGAAAACTGTCTAAGGATTCTGGATCCTGAGTTTTTTCAGCCAAGAAAGAGAGTAATTTGGACACCAGATGAAGTATCAGCTCGCTCTCAAGAGAGCAATATTTCAACAAGTTTTTATCTCCGCCAGAGAATAACTCCAATCTATCTCGACTATGAAAGGTCTAAAGAGTTTTTTCCTCACTTTAGAGAGAAATTTGGACATTTAATTACTGGAGTTAATGACATGCAAGATGACACAAAATATCCTGAGATCTCTGTACACACCCTAAATCTCAGCATCACTTTTCCAAGTTATGAAACTCCACGACCTGAGTTTATTCCAGTGCTTCACAATGTTTCTAACCTTCAAGTTCTTATCGCTACTGCTCTTATAATTAGTAAAAGCCAAAGATTTCAAGATGTCAGTTTTAGCAACTCTTATTTTGAACGTCTTTTCTCTTCAATCCATGAAAAAAACCAAGACCTTCATACTCTTGTACTCAAGAAATCTAGCTTATTTTTTTGTGATGCACTCTCCCAGTGGCCAAAGAAATTCCCAAAACTCCGAAAGATAGTTGCTTCAGATGTATCTCCAAATGATGCTTTTAACATCCTTCAGAATTCACCAATTCACGAGATAACGGTGAATCATCCTGAGGGACAAGATATAGATCCACGATTCGAAACTCTTGGAATATCAGCAAAAATAAAGGATGAAAAGGTTAGCTATACTCTTGCAGAAACGAACAAGGGAACACATCAAGCCTCCTAGATTTCCTTTCCGATACTTTTTAAGTACTGAATATGAATTCCCCAGACCATGACCTTGGAGATCTTGAACGCCTTCTCTCTGCTGACCGTCAGAACCCAGAAATCCAACGTCAATTACTGATGACCATAAGACGAATGGATATGGATATTTCACAACTTGGAGCAGAAACTGCTGAGACATGCCTCAGAATTCTTGATCCTGAGTTTTTTATGATTCCGTGGACCTATAGAGCTTCACAGTTAATAAGGATTCGAGCACAAGAAAAAAATATTCCTCTTTCCCTATATGCTCGCCAAGATGCAGCATATATCTTTATCCCTCTCGAAGAACTCGATAATGAAGTCGCTGACTTTGGAAATACCTTTGGATACTTAAGGATTCCTTTTGTGGCGACCTCTCCGAAACCTTTAGAACAACCTTTGAGTGTTGAAAAACTGATCTTCAGTGTGACATTTGAGCAGAACAACTTCAACCAAGGCGACCCTTTTACAGGTTTCGGAATGCTGGAAGGCCTCCGCACCCTTGAGCTCTCTGCTTTCACCATGAGTAATAGCGGAACTCAAAGACCCGGATGGATAGATGATCGTATATTTCATGAACTTTGTTCTGCTATCGTTGAACGTAATCAAGATCTCCATACTCTTTGTCTTCCCAATGGATTATTGATGAATAATGAGGTTACTTCAGCTTGGCCACTCAGATTTCCAAAGCTTCGAAAGATCTTGGTAAATGACATCTCTCATACGGTTGTCAGTGAAATCCTTCTCAACACTGCAGTAGAAGAAATCTGTATACCTCTTCACAAGAAAGATGACAATTTCCACAACCTTCTTCCAACTCTAATCATTCGAAAAGAACAGGGAGACATACTTATCTACTCTATTGATCCAGCACACAAAAGCATTCCAAAGCTGAATATTAACCGCCAAGCTTCCTAGATTTCCCTTCCCTACCTTGCTAGGATGAAGGTGATTTAATTGTGCCTATGGAAGACTGCTTGTTTTGTAAGATTATCGCGAAGGAGATCCCATCTGATATGGTCTATGAAGGATCTCAAGCGGTGGCTTTTAAGGATATCAATCCGAAGGCTAAGCACCATATCCTCATCGTGCCGAAGAAGCATATCGACTCAGTGATGAGCATGGAAGAATCTGACCAAGAACTGATGGGTCACCTGATATGGGATGCCAAGAAGATTGCCGATGAGATGGGTCTCGAAGGCTACCAGCTCAAGTTCCACTGTGGAGAAAAAGGTGGTCAAGAGATTTTCCACGTCCACTTACATTTATTATCTGAAGGATAAGAGAAACTGATTTGAACCGTCGGAAGAGATTCTTTCGTCAGGCTCAGAATGACGGTACACACTAACTGAATTGAATTAATCATGAGCTTTGCCCACCTCCATACTCACTCGCACTACTCTGTCCTCGAAGGACTGGGGAAACCTAAAGCCTTTGTTGACCGTGCTGTTGAGCTAGAGCAAACTGCCTTGGCCATAACGGACCATGGGAATATGTACGGGGCGATTGAGTTTTATAAGGCTGCCAAGAAGGCTGACGTTCACCCGGTGATTGGTGTGGAGTTTTTTCAGGCGCTTGAGACTCGACACGACAAGCGAGTAAAGATTGATTCGAGATCTTACAACCTGATCCTTTTGGCTCAGAATCAAAAAGGGTATGAGAACTTAATTCAGCTGGTGACGCGTTCGAACTTCGAGGGGTTTTATTTTCGACCACGAATCGATTGGGAACTCTTGGAAGAATATAAAGAAGGTCTTATCTGCATGACTTCTGACCTGAAGGGAATCGTCGCTCATCACCTGCTCTCGGGAATGCCCGAAGAAGCCAAGGCTCATCTGATGAGGTTCCAAGAGTTGTATGGGAAAGAAAATGTGTATGTGGAACTTCAGGATCACCCGAAGATTGAGAACCAGCTCTTGGTCAATGATATGCTGATCGATCTCGCCAAAGACTGTGGCTCAGAACTGGTGGTGACGAATGATGTTCACTACCCGGCACCAGAAGATGCTGATGCTCAAGATGTCTTACTCTGTATCAAAGACAACCGACAGCTGGCTGAAACGAATCGCTGGAGATACCTGGATGATTTTTCGATGAAGGGTGAAGCAGAAATTGCTGAACGTTTTTCAAAAACTCCGAAGGCCCTGAGCAATACCATGGAAATTGCCCAGCGCTGCAAGGTTGATTTTCAATTTGGGGTAAACCTGATTCCTGATTTTGCAACCCCCAAAAAACAAACGGCAGCTGAGTACCTGCGCGAGCTCGTTTCTGCGGGAGCAAAGGAGCGCTACAAAATGCAGTCCAGTGTTGAGGATATTATCGCGGACAAGACTGAGAAGATGAGTGATGAAGAAAAAGAAGTCATGGACCGCATGAACTTTGAACTCAAGATTGTGAACGACATGGGTTTTGACGAGTACTTCTTGATCGTGTGGGACTTCATTCACTACGCGAAAGAAAAGGGCATCATGGTAGGGCCTGGTCGTGGATCTGCTGCCGGGGCTTTGATTGCTTACTGTCTTCAGATTACTGATCTCGACCCGATCAAGTACGAACTGCTCTTCGAAAGGTTCTTGAACCCTGCTCGTGTGAGCATGCCCGATATCGATATCGACTTCGAAGATGAACGCCGTGAAGAAGTCCTGGATTACGTGACGGAAAAATATGGAAAGGACAAGGTTTCTCAGGTGATTACCTTTGGGACCCTGGCTGCCAAAGCTTCGGTAAAAGATGTGGGAAGAACTATGGGTCTCCCCTTTCAAGAGATGAACCAGTTCAGCAAGCTAATTCCATCTCGACCGGGTACAAAGCTCAAGGATGCACTCGAAACTGAGCCGGAACTGCAAACCGAGTACGAGAGCAACGGTCAATTCAAACAGATTTATGATACTGCCCTCAAGCTTGAAGGAACCGTTCGACAGGTGGGAGTTCATGCCTGTGCGGTGATGATCGCGAAGGAATCACTGACGAAATACTGCCCTCTTCAAAATGCACCTGGTGGTCGAGAAGCAGTGATCACTCAGTACTCCATGAAGCCACTCGAAAGTTTGGGTCTGCTCAAGATGGACTTCCTTGGGCTTCGGAATCTGACCATCCTCAAAAAGGCTCTGGAAATTATTAAGCGACGTCACGATGTGGATATCGACATTAGTGATCTCCCCATGGAAGATGAGAAAACTTTTGAGCTGCTTTCTGAAGGGAAAACGACAGGAGTCTTCCAACTAGAAAGTGCTGGGATGAAGAGGTACCTGAAAGAACTCAAACCCTCTCAGTTCGAAGACATCATCGCGATGGGTGCTCTGTACCGGCCTGGTCCGATGCAGTTTATTCCGGATTATATCGCGGGTAAGCATGGGACTCGAGAAGTACAATATGTGCATGACGACTTGAAACCGATCATCGAAAAGACCTACGGGATCGCGGTTTATCAGGAACAGATTTTGCAGATTGCTCAAAAGTTTGCAGGCTTCTCACTGGGTGAAGCTGATCTCCTTCGCCGGGCGATTGGTAAAAAAATTGCAGAAGAGCTCATGGCCCAGCGCGAGAAATTTATCGAAGGTGGAGTAGCCCAGGGCTACAACAAAAAACTGGCGACCGATATTTTCGATAAGGTTATCGAGCCCTTTGCAAACTATGGATTTAATAAATCTCATGCGGCTTGTTACGGATTAATCTCTTATCAAACAGCTTACCTAAAAGCTCACTACCCAGCTGAGTTTATGGCGGCCTTGCTCACTGCCGATCAAGATAATACTGACCGGGTTATTATTGATATTGGCGAATGTGAAGAACTCGGTATAAAAATTCTGCCACCTGATATCAATGAATCATCAGAAAACTTTACGGTGATCGACGACCAAACTATTCGCTATGGACTTACTGCGATTAAAGGTCTCGGGAAAGATACCATTGAAAATATTTTGCTTACCCGAGAAGATGGCACAGCCTTCAAAGACCTGGCTGACCTGATCCACCGCTTGCCTCATAAGTGTGTGAACAAAAAGTCCTTCGAAGCCCTGGCCATGAGTGGAGCTATTGATGAATTTGGAGAACGGAATGCGCTCATCAACTCCATGGATATTATTACTGGATATGCAAAAGAGTATGGGAAAGGAAAAGAGGTGAACCAGACCGACCTCTTTGGCATGCTTAGTGATCACGGTGAAGAACATCCGATTCAGCTCAATAAGGCTGCCGTTGCTAGTTGGTTCCAAAAGCTCAAGTGGGAGAAAGAAGTGTTGGGGCTTTATGTTTCTGACCACCCTCTAAAGGGACTGCGAGAATACATGAAGCGTAAGGTCACGCTTACGGGAACCCTGAAGCCGAGCATGAGTGGTAATGAAGTAACTGTTGGAGGGCTTATCAATGGCTTTCGAAAGATCACGACCAAGCGAGGTGAAACCATGGCGGTCTTTGAGATTGAAGACCTCAGTGGAAAGATAAACGTGGTGGTGTTCCCCAGGAGTTATAAAGCGATAGCAGACGCTGACTTCTTTGGTGATGATTCTTTCTTCGTGATGGTCAAAGGGAAAGTGGACTACCGAAATGGTGAACTTCAGCTTATGGCTCAGTCATTGAGCAAATCGAGCATTCAATCCATGAGAGAAAATGCTATCGAGCAAGATGTCTTCGACCCCAACGAAAAAAGCTACTCGGTCATTGCCAGTGCTCAAGAATACCAAGAGGATGAAATTCATAGCTCACTGGTAGAACCTGTGACTGACAAGCAAGTGGTCTTCAAACTGCATGAGCAGATCAAGATGGAAGACCTGCACCAGATTAAAGGTATCTTAGAAAAACACCCTGGTGACAAGCTCGCGAGTTTAGACCTGATCGTTGAGGGACAACGCCAGCGTATCCCAACAGGAGTTAGTATTGATAACAATACAGAACTCCAAAAACAGATGAGTCAGTATATTGAGAGTGCACAAGAATAGATTTCTGAAGATCTCGGTTCCTCGGAGTTGAAGAGCTGGTTTTTTTGACGTAGACTGGCAGTGAATTATTTATCACACCCTCTATGAAGACACGAGTCGCCATTAATGGATTTGGACGGATTGGAAGAGTTTTTTTCCGACAGGCTTTTGGAAATCCTGATATTGAAATCGTTGCGATCAATAATCCACAAGATGTGGAGAGTGAAGCTCGACTACTCAAGTATGATTCGGTATATGGCATCTACGATAAAGAAGTTTCCTTCGAAGGTGATGACCTGATCGTCGATGGTCAGCACATCAAGTCATTGACAGAACTTGACCCGAAGAAACTCCCTTGGAAAGAACTGGATATAGATATCGTGATCGAGGCCACTGGAGTCTTCCGAGATCGAGAACGTGCCGGATGGCACTTGGAAGCCGGTGCGAAGAAGGTCATCTTGAGTGCTCCACCGAAGGGTGACGTCGATGTGATGCTGGTGATGGGGGTTAACGAAAACGACTTTGATGCTGAAAAGCACATGGTGATCTCGAATGCGAGCTGTACGACGAACTCTCTCGCTCCAGTAGTGAAGGTTTTGAATGACACCTTTGGCATCAAACGCGGAGTAATGACTACTGTTCACTCCTACACGAATGATCAGTCGACACTCGATGCTTCTCACCGAGATCCTCGGCGAGCACGTGCTGCAGCTCTCTCTATTATTCCAACAACAACAGGCGCTGCTGAAGCGGTAACAAAGGTGATCCCCGAACTGGCTGGAAAGCTTAATGGTCTCGCTCTTCGAGTTCCGACTCCTGTGGTTTCTATTACGGACCTTGTCGTTGAGCTCAATAAAGATGTGACTGCTGAAGAAGTTAACCAAGCAATCACCACCGCTTCTGAAGGAGCCATGAAAGGAATCTTGAAACTCAGTATGGAGCCCCTCGTTTCTGCTGACTACAAGGGAAACAATCACTCTTCAATCGTAGATGGTCTCTCAACCATGGTCATGGATAACAACATGGTGAAGGTCTTGTGCTGGTACGATAATGAATGGGGATACTCTCGACGACTCCTCGACCTGATTATCTTCATGGGAAAAAAGATGCAGGGCTAACGATATTTACACAAATATTTAAAAAGCGAGGAATGTATTCCTCGCCTTTTTTTGTGCGTGTTATTCTACTGAAGTGAGCGGAGCTCTGATGATCAGCCTGCGGAGAGTCGTTCCTACAGGAGTACAGGTCATCAAGGTTGAGAGGTGCTGATCCACCGGTTGTTCGAGCACAGAAAGTTCAGTGGGAAGGATTTCAAATTTTTCTTGAACCTTGTAGGTGTATTTCTTTCCTTCGAAGTAGATGAAGTACTGATCCCCAATCTCGAGACGGTGAAGCAGAGCAAAAATATCTTTATACCTTCCCGAGTCCCAAGGTGTATAACTGGAATGCCCGGTTATGAAGACGTTTCCATACTGATCTGGATCAGCGGTGAAGGGGTAGTGAACAACTCCTTCTCTTAAAGCATCCTGTATAGCATTTTCAGATTCGTACATCTTGCTAAAGTCGAAGCTTTCGAGGTCAACATTTTTAATGGGAATAGTACCTGAGAAAACCTTGGGAACCTCTAACCGCATTTCTCCCGGATACAGAGTTCCGAGCTGTTCGCTGGACACTTGAAACTCCCCTTCTGAATTCAGAAAAGAATCAGGATCCGACTGCAACAGGTTGTAGCGAGCTTGAAATTCATCTTCAATGCTGTCGCTCATACTGTTGGCCTGGAGGTAATTCTCTAAACCACTTGGATCTATCAAATCCTGAAGAATCTTGCTGTAGGCAGACCAATTACTCACCGTCATCAAAACGCTAAAGATCAGCACGAAGCTTGTGGCTGTAGCCACCATCTCTGCCAAGCGACGAACAATACGTCGATGGACTTCTTTTCGCTTTGTATGGATTTCTGGATTCATAAGGTTCTTAATCTCCTCAACAATTCATTATAACATATTTTACCCACTTAATCCAGGCTCCAGATCAGCTTATTCTCCTGCTCTTTGCTAGACTTTGAGCTGCTTGGATAGTCATTTCTCATGCCCATTCTTTCTCTCTCGAAACTATGCTGAAACTGCGATACATTACCCTGATAAGCGATCTTGTTCTTCTGATAGGAGCTTTTGTTTTATCCTATGGTCTTCGTGTGGGTTGGGTGTGGTCTACTGATTTACCTTTCCAACCCTATTTCATCAGTGCCTCTGCTGCTGCTTTGGGTTGGATACTGGTGCTCTTGAGTTTCCGAGGCTATAACCCAGATGTTCGCTTCACACGACCTGTGCACCTGCTAAAAGTTACGATTGCTGGAGTAACAGGAACAGCACTCTTTGGTCTCATCTATTACTTTGTTCAGAAAGAATTCTTCTCTCGATTGCTGCTGGTTTACATCTTTGCCTTTGGGACTGGCTTGATGGTTCTTTTTCACCTCTTCATGCAGCATATGGAGAAGCGTTTGATCCTGAGTGGTATAGGTATCACCAAGGTGCTAATCATCGGTTCACACCGTGGTGTTGAAGCCTTTATTCAAAAGCTTCAAAGAAATAGCTCGCGATATGTGCCTGTCGCGATCTTAGATGGGTACGGAACCAAGCTTAAAGAAATTAGCGGAGTCCCAGTGCTTGGAAAGCTCAACATTTTAGAAGACACTATCGAACAGCATGATATTGGTGCCATCGTTCAGGCTGATAATATCGAACAAGTGGTGAATATTCTTCACTTTTGCGAACAGCAGAGTCTCGAATATTACCTCTTACCATATGCGCTTGGAAGCTATCACCAAGATGGATTAAGCGTAAAACGTATCGAACAACCCTTGATCACGCCTGGCACAGGAAAGAAACGAAGCCTTTGGGAACACTTGTTGAGCTAAGCTATGGATTCACTTTCTCTTATCGCAGATGAGATCAGCAAGTGTAAGGCTTGTAATCTTTGTAAAGAACGAACAAATACGGTTCCTGGTGAAGGAAATGAAAAAGCTCAGATTCTCTTCATTGGTGAAGCTCCTGGTAAGAAGGAAGATGAAGAAGGCCGACCCTTTATTGGCAGGAGTGGTAAGCTGCTTCGCGAACTGATCTCGATGACAGGACTGAAAGAAGACGAAGTCTTCATCGCCAATGTGGTGAAGTGCCGCCCTCCTGAAAACCGTGACCCAAAGAAGGATGAGATCAAGGCTTGTCGGCATTTTTTAGATCGTCAGATTTCTCTGATCGACCCCAAAATTATTGTAACCTTGGGACGCCATGCCATGAACCGAGTATTTCCTGAGCTGAAGATTTCTGAAGCACACGGGAAAATGGTTACTCACGATAATGGTCGACACTACATGCCTCTCTACCACCCGGCAGTAGCCCTCTATTCTCCCAAGCAAAAAGAAGTGCTGATAAAAGATATGAAGAAGCTCAAGCGGGAGATAAAAAAGTTACAAAAACTCTCTCAATAATCATCACCTTTTCACATGAGCAGTAAACACAGTAATCAGATTCGTATTGGTGATATTGTCGAAATGATCAATAAGGATGGTGTTCGAATTACGGGAAAGATTATTGAAATTCCAGAAGAAGGAATAGCTATGGTGAAGTTCGAAGACGGAACGAAACGTCGTATACCCTTTCAATACTTTTAATATGGAAACTCTTCCTTTTGGAACATATCAACACTACAAGGGGGGCATGTATGAGGTAATCAACGTGGCATTGCATACCGAAACGGGTGAAAAAATGGTGCTTTATAAAGCTCTCTACGAGACTCCTGACCTGACTGATGAATACGGTGAAGAACCTTTATTTGTGAGGCCTTATGAAATGTTCGTAGGAACTCTTGAGGTTGATGGGCAACAGGTCCAGCGCTTCCAGAAAGCAGATGACTGAAATGGTGAGCAAACATCTGCCAATAAGACTGAATTAAGCTACTATCCAACAGTATTTTCTTGCAATATCTTCGTAATATCTGTATATTTTCTTAGCTTTAAACGATTAACGCCTTTGAAGATGTTTGCAGTGATTATGACCGGAGCGAAGCAGTACTTGGTTCGTGAGGGTGACAAAATACGTGTAGAGAAGCTCGAAGCTGAAGTTGGTAAAAACCACAGCTTTGACCGTGTATTGCTTGTTAGCAAAGACGATAAAGATGTGAATGTTGGAATGCCATTCCTAGAAGGAGCTAAGGTTGAAGCTAAAGTTCTGGAACAAGGAAAAGCTGACAAAATTCGAGTCTTCAAGATGAAGCCTAAAAAAGGATACCGAGTTACTCAAGGACATCGACAACGGTATACAGAGCTTGAAATCACCAAGATTGCTGCATAGTGGCTTGAAGATTTCTCAAAATCGACTACATTTAGGAAGCTCTCGAGCTTCCTTTTTTGAACCCTTCTGATTGTGGATCCCTCATTTTGGCAACACGTCACGGCATTTTTCCTAGCTAACCTGATTCCAGCAGGGGTTTTTCAAGCTCAGATGGCACCTCTTCCTCCTCCACCACTCCTGGAACTGGAAGTTGCCCCACTCGCAAAGATACTCAATGAAGAAGTGTCGATTCCAGTTGTTGCCGCTACTTCTGCTCTCGTGATTGAAACCCATTCTAATGAAGTTCTTCATGAGCAGAATGTTTGGGAAGTACTGCCCATTGCCAGCCTCACGAAATTAATGACCGCCCTTGTTGTCAGAGAACATTTGGATACTCAAATGGAAGTGACGGTTAGTGGAAATGCCGCTTCTACACCAGGTTCTCGAGCAACTCTCGTTACCGGAGAGGTGATGACTGTCCATGAACTCCTGAAAGGCCTGCTCATTACTTCTGGAAATGATGCAGCTGTGACTCTTGCAGAAGCCACCGCAGGAACTGAATCAGCTTTCGCAGAACTGATGAATGACAGGGCTCAGTCTCTCGGACTGCATTCTACTCGATTCCAAGATGCCAGTGGACTATCCCCTTTGAATGTTTCCACAGCTTTTGAAATTGCCCACCTGGCCAAGCAAGTCTTCAAAGACCCTGTTCTTCAGGAAATAATGCAGCAGAAAGATGTGGTTATCAGTTCGACTGACGGAGGCATTACTCATCAACTGAAGAATACGAATAGGCTCTTAGGCTCTTCCATCACCGACCGAGTAATAGCTGGAAAAACGGGAACAACTCCACAAGCAGGCCAGTGCCTGGTGAGCTTCATTAGTCACCCGGAGGGGCGAAAAACCATGATGATCCTGCTGGGGTCACAAAACCGCTTTGGAGAAATGGAATCCCTCGTCAACTGGGTTGATCAGAAGTTTTATTGGTAGTTCTGGTTTCTGGTTAGTTGGTTGCTGGCATCTGGTTACTGGGATCTGGTACTCTTCTTATTGAGTGACCTGATTTCTTATGCCGAGTGCAAAACAATCTCGAGGCACACAGGCTGAGCTACTTGCTCAGAGTTTTTTGGAGAAAAAAGGGTTTACCTTTCTTCATCATCACTGGACCTGCAGATATGGGGAATTGGACCTGGTTATGAAGGATGGAGAGGAAATTGTCTTTGTAGAAGTGAAGATGCGAAAAGATCACAGTTATGGGAGACCAGAAGAAATGGTGAGCTGGACGAAAAACAAAAAGCTGATGAGAACAGCAGAGGCCTATATCAACCAGCAAAAGCTCTATGAGCATTTCTGGCGTTTTGATATCATAGCGGTCAGTGGAGGGCTGCTGCAGGCAGAAATCTCTCATTTTCCCGACGCGATTCGCATCGATAACTAAACTGCTCATGTTTTTCAACCGCTATGTCCTCATTCTTTTCGTCACTTCAATACTGAGTGGGAGCTCCTTGTGGCTTGTTATTAACCGATTAGACCCCTTTGCTGATGAACGCATTGCCCTTCCCTTATTTTTCATTGCTCTCTTCTTCTTTGCGGCTTGTTTTACCAGCCTTCTGGGCTATATGGTTCGTCTTACGCTGTATCGACATGAAGTCTTGATGAACCACTTTAATGTCTCCCTGAGACAAGGTATCGTTCTGTCATTCTGTATATCTGCTTTTTTTGGCTTACAGATGCTCAGAACCCTAACCTGGTGGAGCGGAATTCTTCTGATCTTTCTGACATTGCTCATCGAACTGTATTTTGTGGCTAAGGAGTAGATCTCGTGCTAGAATTTTGGGGCTTTTTTCAACGATATGCAGGCAGAAATAGACCAACTTCGTGATTCAGGGCTTCAAGAGATTTCCAAAGCAAAGGATGCTGATCACCTCTATGAGATTGAGGCTTCTCTTTTGGGAAAAAAGGGTCAATTAACCGGACTCTTGAAGGGTATTAAAGACTTGAGCGTCGAAGACAAGCAAATTGTTGGAAAGAAGGCTAATGAGCTCAAAAGTATCCTCGGAGAAGCGATAGAAAAAATGAGAGAGGCTCTGAAGAACGCCAAGTATGAGAATCTTGGAAAAGATTTTTTTGACACAACACTTCCTGGTCAAAGCCCACAGATGGGAAGACTTCACCCCATCACCAAGTTTATTCAGGACATCGAAGACACCTTCATCGCGATGAACTTTGACGTGGTTGAAGGCCCTCAAATTGAAGACGAATACCACAACTTCACGGCCCTTAATATTCCAGAAGACCATCCTGCTCGAGATATGCAGGATACTCTTTGGTGCAAAGATATCCCCTACCTGCTCAGGACCCAAACATCCCCCGTGCAGATTCGCCATATGGAGTCACATGAACCACCAATTCGTATTATTTGCCCAGGTCGAGTATTCCGGAAAGATGATGTCGACGCGACTCATTCTCCCATGTTTCACCAGTTTGAAGGCCTCATGATTGGTTCTGATATCAACTTTGCTAATCTCAAAGGGATATTGGAAGTAGCTCTTCAAAGACTTATTTCACCTGATATCGAACTTCGATTTCGCACGAGCTTTTTTCCATTCGTTGAACCTGGTATGGAGGTCGACGTAAAGAGTAGCTTCCACAGATCTGGTTGGCTCGAGATGCTCGGATGTGGAATGGTTCACCCAAATGTTTTGCGTCACGCGGGATATGATCCTGACAAGGTGCAGGGTTTTGCCTTTGGTGCTGGTATCGAAAGACTCCTGATGATTCGTCACCAAATCAATGACATCCGACTTTTTTATGAAAATGATCCGAGGTTCTTAAGTCAGTTTCCACTGATCTAGATCTTCACTTGAGGCGTTGATATCCAGCGCCTTTCTTATTGTGTTTACTCCCCCACTCCATGATTACCAAAATGATCACCAAGCTTCTCGGTGATCCCAACGAAAAAGAGATTAAGAAGCTGAGAAAAATGCTTCCCAACATCAAAGCATTCCAAAAGGAATATGAAGCCCTCGATGCTGATGGTGTAAAGGCAAAGACAAAAGCATTTCAAGAACGTCTTACGGCTGGCACAACCACTACTGATGAATTGCTTCCCGAAGCTTTTGGATTGGTAATGAGAGCCTGTGAAATTTTGAAAGGACAAACTATTACTGTGCGTGATCAGGAACTCATCTGGGAAATGATCCCTTATGATGTTCAGCTGATCGGAGGAATGATCCTCCATTCTGGAAAGATTGGGGAAATGAAAACAGGTGAAGGAAAAACTCTTGTAGCAACCTTACCGCTCTACCTGAATGCTCTAGAAGGAAAGGGTTCTTTTCTCGTAACCGTGAATGAGTACCTCGCTCATCGTGATGCCGAGTGGATGACCCATTTGTACAATATGCTGGGCCTTACTTGTGGGGTGATTAGAACAGGTCAACCGACAGATGAGAAGCGTGCAGCTTATGCCTGTGACATCACCTATGGAACGAATAACGAATTTGGTTTTGATTACCTGAGGGACAACATGGCGACAAGTGCCGATAAGCTCGTGCAGCGAGACCTTCATTATGCGATCGTGGATGAAGTGGATTCCATTTTGATCGATGAAGCTCGTACACCACTAATCATTTCTGCTCCTGCCGGTGAATCGACTGAAAAATACAAACGCTACTCTCAACTGGTCACCCAACTACGGGACGAAGAGCATTACACTATCGATGAAAAGAGTAGGAGTTGTGTGCTCACTGATGAAGGAATCAGCAAAATGGAACAGCTCCTGGGTATGACGAACATCTATACCGAAGGAGGTGCATCTGAAGTTCATCACATTGAACAAGCTCTTAAAGCTCAGACCATTTTCAAGAAGGATATCGATTATATGGTGAGAGACTCACAGGTAATTATTATTGATGAGTTTACTGGCCGTTTGATGGATGGACGTCGATATAGTGACGGACTCCACCAGGCAATCGAAGCTAAAGAACGCGTTGAGATAAAACAAGAGTCGAAGACTCTTGCGACCATTACTTTTCAGAATCTCTTTCGGCTGTTCAACAAACTTGCAGGGATGACGGGAACAGCTATTACCGAAGCAGAAGAGTTTGGAAGTATTTATGGGTTGGAAACAATCGTGATCCCGACGAACCGTCCAATCGCGAGAATTGATGCGAATGATTTGATTTACAAATCTCTGAAAGGAAAATTTCAAGCGGTTACCGCCAAGGTCAAAGAACTCCAAGAAAAGGGTCAACCGGTATTGGTGGGGACTATATCTGTAGAAAAGTCTGAAATTCTTTCACAAATGTTTACCCAAGCAGGTGTGAAGCATGAGGTCCTGAACGCGAAACATCATGAGCGAGAAGCTGAGATCGTTGCAAATGCAGGAATGAAGGGATCCGTTACTATCGCTACAAATATGGCTGGTCGTGGAACAGATATTAAGGTCTCTCAAGAAATTAAGGATCTTGGCGGGCTCTATATTATTGGTACAGAGCGTCATGAATCACGACGAATCGATAATCAGCTTCGTGGACGTAGTGGTCGTCAAGGTGATCCTGGATATAGTCAGTTTTTTGTCTCAATGGATGATGAATTGATGAGACTCTTCGGAGGAGACCGAATGCTGTCGATCATGGAAACGCTGAAAGTTCCTGATGACATGCCAATTGAAAACAGAATTATTTCTCGGTCAATTGAATCAGCACAAAAACGAGTGGAAGGTAGAAACTTTGATATTCGAAAGCATTTGGTTCAGTACGACGACGTCATGAATCAGCATCGAACTATTGTCTACCAACGCAGAAACAAATTTCTCAAGAATGAGAATATACATGAAGACCAACTTGAGCGCGCGGAGAGAGTTGCCGTTAATATTGTTCGGAATTCATTACAAGGCAAACGAAAAGAAGACTGGAACAGTAACGAGCTCTTCGATTCTCTGCACATGATGTCTGGGATCATAAAGAACCAGCTCAAGCAGGCTCTCCCCCTCGACGACGAAGTCGATAATATTGCTAGTAAAGCAGGTCAGATTTTCCGAGATGCACTTGAGCATAAGCGAACAACACTTGGCCAAGATGACACCTTCTTCGACATCGAAAAACATGTAGCACTCCGAACTGTTGACCGACTCTGGATGGATCATATCGATTCCATGGTTCGTCTCCGACAGCAGGTTGCTCTTCGTGGCTATGCCCAAAAAGACCCTCTGGTAGAATACAAGAAGGATGGTTTTGAAAAGTTTGAACAGCTCATTGGAAGCATTGAGTCTGACACCATTCAAACCCTTCTCCGCATGGAATTCAAAATAAAGGTTCCTCAGGCAGCTCCTATTCCTACCCAAACCAACGCTGATGAAATAACCGATATCCAAACAGGTGATCGAGAATTGCTCCCAGGAACTAAGCCTTCAGTTCCTCAAGCCAAACCAGCAACTCCAACTCGTCCTGTTATTGAAATGGGACCTGCTTCAACATCTTCTGCCACGCAAACCATCCACATCAGCTCCAATGATAAGAATTCTGAACAGCATGTGGAAAAGGCCGGAAGAAATGACCCATGTCCATGTGGTTCTGGAAAGAAATACAAGAAATGCCACGGGCAAGCATAGATTCTTGAATTCTTCCGACCAACGAGTATCATATATATAATCATCTCACTTTCTCTCTATGAAAAAAGGAATAATTGCTCTTATTGCCATCGTTGGGCTACTTGCTGCTTTTGCCCTCTACCTTATGGGTATGTACAACAACCTCGTGAGCCTTGACGTAAATATTGATGAATCATGGGCACAGGTAGAAGTGCAATATGAACGCCGATTCTCACTTATTCCCAACCTCGTCAGTACAGTCCAGGGTGTCGCTGGTTTTGAAAGAGAAACCTACGAAGCTGTAACCCGAGCACGTTCTGCATGGGCAAGCGCAAAAGAAGGAGGTGATCGAGCAGAACAAATAGAAGCAACAAACTCCGTTGACTCAGCATTATCTCGACTTCTGGTTACCGTAGAAAATTATCCGCAGCTCAAAGCACAGCAAAACTTTTCTGACCTACAAGTTCAGCTTGAAGGAACTGAAAACCGTATAGCAGTAGCGCGAAAAGACTTTAACGAAGTAGTTACTCCTTACAACAAAACAATACGGCAGATACCAACTGCGCTATTTGCTGGTCTCATGGGCTTTGATACAGAACCCTTCTTCGAATCTACTGATGCCGCAGCAGATGCCCCAGTTGTTGACTTCGGTTCACAAGAATAACCCCTCACGAAAAAACCCATGCTGAAGCAAATGCTCATATCGCTTGCTCTTCTCGGTTTTTTTTTGAACCCTACATTTGCAGCGCTTGATATTCCAGAACCTGTAGGAGTTGTTAATGACTTTGCAAATATCTTAAGTGATTCAACAGAGTCTGAAATCACAACCCTCATTGAATCCGTAAAAGAAAGCAATGGAGTAGAGATAGCAGTTGTGACGATAGAAAGCCTTGAAGGATACGAGATCAATGAGTATGCGGTTGAGATGGGTCGAAGTTGGGGTATTGGAAATGAGGAGCGTGATGATGGAGTGCTTTTCCTTACTTCTGTGGGTGATCGACAAACCTACATAGCTACAGGCTATGGTGTAGAGGGTTATATTACAGACATACAGGCTCACTGGATCACTGAATATGAAGTAGTCCCCTATTTCAAGGACGGTGATTATGATGCAGGAATCCTTGCCGGCACAAAAAAGATTGCGAACGCTGTCCTTGAAATTGAAGCATTGCCAAACTCAGCTGAACTCGTAAGCTCTCAAGATTACGAAGACATACTAGCTACCATATTACTATGGGCTATCTTTCTTTTCTCATTTCTATTCCCTTGGCTATTTGCTGTTCTGGGAAGATCAAAACGCTGGTGGCCAGGTGGAGTGGCGGGTGGGATC
Organism: uncultured Candidatus Peribacteria bacterium; assembly: GCA_964352285.1. Lineage (GTDB taxonomy): Bacteria > Patescibacteriota > Gracilibacteria > JAUYGZ01 > JAUYGZ01 > CAYGQA01. The sequence continues at coordinate 2,212 of CAYGRJ010000002.1, read as the reverse complement.
TTTGGATCAATACTTTGGTATTTCTTTGGAGTTATATGGTTTGGAATTATAGGATTCTCAATCCTTGGATTCTTGTTTGATTACTTCGCCTCAAGTAATTATAAAAAAGGCAAAGACAACTGGTGGACTGGTGGAGGTTCGAGTGGCTGGGGAGGTGGTGGAAGTTTTGGAGGGGGAAGTAGTGGAGGTTTTGGAGGATTTAGTGGTGGAAGCTTTGGTGGTGGTGGTGGTGGAAGTAGTTGGTAAAATCCTGACTTGTAAAATACCCTCTATGAAAAACCAGAGTCTGATGCGGTCAGAACTTGAGCCATTTACAGAGAAACACTTCAGCCGTTCTTCAGGTGCTGGTGGTCAGAATGTAAACAAGGTGAACACGAAAGTTCAGCTGCATTTTCAGATTGCCCCATCATCTTTAGAAGAAGCCAAGAAATCACGTCTTTTTCAAATCTTCTCAGACGGCGTCATACGAGTGGAATGTCAGGATACGAGATCACAAGCACGTAATGTAGATATTGCCTACCAACAACTCGCTAATAAAATTGGACTGGCTCTCGAGGTCAAGGAGCCGAGGCGACGCAAAAAGGCCCCCTTTATGACCAGAGCTGGAAAACTGAAAAAGATGCTCAATGACAAGCTGATGAAGTATAGGAACAGAAATAGAAACCGAGACTAGATCAATATCTTCCAAACTTCCTGAAGAGTTGTATTTCCTTGGATGACATTCAAGAGGGCAATTTCTTGAATGGTAAAGAACCCTTGTTCATTGGCAAGATGTTCAAGTTCTTCATGTTCTTTCCCATCTAATATTGCTGCTTTCATTTCATCTGTGAGCTCTAGAACTTCTGCTACAACTGTCCTCCCTTCATACTGTGGATTTACAGGTTTCTCCATTTGCATCTGAAGGTTTTCTTCTGGAATACCTTTTTTCCTGAGTGACTCAATCAGCAATTGAACTCTTTCCTTTTCTAACTCACTAAGTTTTTCCATACCCTCATTCTTCCCTGTGTACTTTCTCACCAAGCGTTGGGCAACAATCACCTCAAGCCCTGATGTCAGAATATAGGGACGGATTCCAAGATGGATGAGTCTATTTAATGTGGAAAGAGCATCATTGGCATGAAAGGTCGAGAGAACCAAATGACCTGTCATAGAAGCTTGCAGAGCAATCTCTGCAGTCTCTTGATCACGAATTTCTCCAACCATGATGATGTCCGGATCATGCCTGAGAATGGCACGTAGTCCTGATGCAAAAGTGTAATCTTTAGCTACAGAAATTTCTGACTGAATGATGTTAGGAAGCTCATACTCAATCGGGTCCTCTAGAGTTATGATTTTCTTTTCAGGATCATTCACTGAAGTCAGACAACTATAGAGCGTTGAACTTTTCCCGGAACCTGTTGGACCTGTCGTCAACAAGAGTCCGTGATCCCTCTGGAGAGCTTTCTCAATCATCTGCTGTTGCTGAGGTGTGAAGCCTAATCCTTCGAGATTAAAATTAATTTGCTTCTGATCTAAGACTCTGAGAACCAAAGACTGGCCGAATTCAGCTGGAAGTGATGAGACACGAATATTCACTTTTCTCTCGTTGGCAACAAAGCTGTACTGTCCATCTTGTGGAACATCCTTCACATTAATTTTGAGTCCAGCTGCTCTTTTTATTTCACCATCTAGCAGCTGGAACTGCTTGTGACTCATGGTGGCAATATCGTGCAGAACTCCATCTGCCCTCATACGAAGCTGCACTTCGTGCTCTTGAGGTTGCAGATGAACATCACTGACATGGGTTTGAACCATCGCGAGATTCAACTTGTTATGCATTTCTGGACCTGTTCCTGTTTCCCATACCTCTTTATCTTTTTCAAAGAGAGCACTCCACTGATCAGCTTCAATTTTTTTATCTTCCTCAACCTTTGTCTCAACCTCTACCGTTTCTTTATTCAAGAACTGTTCAAAGAGCTTTTGAGAAGCATTAATTCCTTCTTGCGAGCAGAGAAACTGATCGACATCGTAACCTTTCTCCTTAAACAGTTTTACAAAATCCTGTGCCTCCTCTAATTCAGGATCTACAGAAGCGATATAGATTTGTTGACCAACGAGGTGGAACGGAAGTGACTTTGCCTTTTCTACTGCATCCCAATCGGTAAGACGGATAGCGTCATGGTTGATTGGTATTTTCTGAAGATCGATGTACTTCTTCCCAGAAGTCTTCGCC
>CAYGRJ010000001.1:22142-24368 GCA_964352285.1 uncultured Candidatus Peribacteria bacterium | reverse complement strand
CCTTTTCTCAAAAGCGGCTCTTCAACAGCTTCTGGTTCGAAGGCTCTAAGAACATTGGCTCGGTAATTACTCGAGTTCGGATCGTTGAGCGAGAAAAAATCTTGTGGCTCAAACTCGTAGCCCAACTCTTGCAGCTGCGCTTGAACACTACTGGTTTCTTGTTGGGACACTACTTGGCTCCTGAGAACGCTCAAGGAAAACTTATCCCCTAGTCCGCTATAGGTCCACCAATAGACAGCAAAGCAGGCCACAACAGCTGCCACCGTAAGACCCAGAATACTGAGACCAATGCGAAGACCCCAGTTGGGTGATGGGATTGGTGCTGGGGCTGTTGTGTTAACTTGAGGGTTTTCCATAGATGAGCTGATGTCATCAGAATATCGATTTTCTTAAGCTTCAACAAGCACTCTCCCCAACCGCACCATGCTTGCTCCTTCTTCCAAGGCGATTTCGTAATCCTGACTCATTCCCATAGACACTTCTGCAAGCCCGTGAGCATCTGCAAGCTGCTTGCATCGTCGAAAGATCTTTCGGGTTTCATCTGGTTCATCTTGCTTGCCAATGCACATGAGACCTCTAAGGTCTATACAAGGAAGCTGATGAACCTGCTCGATGAGCTGAGAGAGTTCAGCTTCTGCTAGACCACTTTTTTGCTCTTCTTCACTCAGATTCAACTGTAAGAGAATCGGAACTACCTTGCTCATCTCGGTGGCAACCTGATTGATCTTGCTAGCGAGCTTGAGAGAATCTACTGAGTCGACTTGATCGCAGAACTGTAAAACCTTGGCTACCTTGTTGCTTTGGAGGTGCCCGATGAAATGAAGGCTGACTCCTGCATCTTTCATCTCGTCCAAAAGCTGTGGATTATACTTTGATTGAATGTCCTGCAAGCGGTTCTCTCCGAGGTGTTTGACTCCAGCTTCTATCAACTGCTCAACAACTCTGAGATCTGAATATTTGGTGACAGCCATCATATGATCGGTTCCAATTTTAGTAATGAACTGTTGAACACGCTGAGTAAGAGACATAAGAATGGTTAATGCCTTCTTATTTTAGCACTTTTAGGCTATACTCGTAGCCATGTTTCACTTCCTCAACGTGAGGAAGATTAATACCTCCCCATGCTTCCAGTTGTTGCTATTATCGGAAAACCAAACGTCGGAAAATCGACGCTTTTCAATCGGTTCATTGGGTTCCGAAAAGCGATTGTTTCTCCCACTCCTGGTACCACTCGAGATCGTCATTATGGACAAGTAGAAAGTGATAAGCCTTTCCTGCTGGTCGACACCGGTGGTATTGAATCCAAGATGGAAGGGGTTATCGAAGATAACATTGTCGCCCAAGCCCAGATGGCTATTGATGAAGCTGAGGTGATTGTCTTCTTGATCGATGCTAAGGAAGGGGTGACCAGTGAAGATGAAAATGTTGCTCAACTCCTGAGACGAAGTGGAAAACCAATCATATTGGTGGCTTCGAAAAGTGACTCCATGCAAGAAAATATTATCGATATGCTCAGCTTTGGATTTGGTGACCCCCTACGAGTTTCTGCAGATCATTACTTAGGAGTGACGGACCTCCAGGATGAGATTGAGAAGCTGATTCCGAAAGCTGAGATTCCAGAGCGTCCTGAAGAAGACGACACTGTGCGATTGGCCATGCTTGGTCGGCCGAATGTTGGGAAGTCTTCTCTGATCAATCAGATCCTGGGATCGGACAAGCTGATTGTTTCTGAAATTCAGGGAACGACTATCGACAGCACTGATATAGAAATTACTCATGATGACCAGCGCTTTGTACTGGTCGACACCGCGGGTATTCGACGACGAGGAAAGATCGAAAGGGGTATAGAAAAGTATTCCTTCTTGAGGTCTTTGAATGCGGCAGTTGATGCCGATGTCTGTTGCTTGATGCTGGACGGAGAAGAAGGGGTTACCTCACAGGATCAGCATGTGGCGAGTTACATTTTGCAGAATTACACAGGGCTCATCATTGCTGTGAACAAGTTGGACCTGATGGAGTCCGGAGAAGATATTCGAAACCAATTCCTCAACTACCTGCACCACAAGTTTGAATTTGTTCCTTGGGCGCCGGTGGTATTTATCTCAGCGAAGACTGGTAAGAACGTTCCGAAGATTATGGAACTGGCTAAAGAAATTAAAGAGCGACGTGAGAAACGTATCCAAACCAACGTGCTGAACCGATGGCTCGAGAAGATCATGATGAAGC
>CAYGRJ010000001.1:19728-22132 GCA_964352285.1 uncultured Candidatus Peribacteria bacterium | reverse complement strand
CTGGTACGGGAAGAAAGGTTCCTAAGATGTTTTATATGACTCAAGTGGGATCGAACCCTCCTCACTTCAAAATCTTTGTAAACAAAGCTGAGTACTTTCATTTCTCTTACCTGCGTTACCTCGAAAATCAACTTCGAGATCACTTTGGCTTCGAAGGGACTTCGATAAAGATTGAACTCAAAAGCAAAGAAGAACGCTATAGTAAGCGTCCTTCTGGTCCTAAACAAAGGAAAAAATATTAGTCCTGGACTCTCTGAACGTTCACAAATCCGTCGATGTTGACCTCTACTCCAGCGCCGAGTGGGATGTTTCCATTCTTCACGGGCTTGGCATTTTTGGCGAGCTTCGCGAGGTAGAGGTAGTTATTCCAGAGGTCGAAAGTGCTGTCTTCAGATGAAGGTGTTCTTTCGGAGTACTGAGGGAGCTGATGAGTAGCTATGTAATCATCGTCTTTTGCCATTTTGTTCAAGAGGTCGTTTACCTCGTCTCGAAGCTTGTTTTCAAACTCCGGATCAGTTGCTTCTAAGCCTTTAATCTTAGAGAGTCTCAAAAGTCCCAACCAAGTCAAAGCACCAAAGAACCCTCTTTCTTTTACAATGCTACCGTCCAAATTTTGAAGTAATCCTCTTCTGGCTAAGGTCTCTTGCATCACGACTGTTTCTCCTTTTGGCTGTTGGTTCAGCATGCTTGTTAGCTTTGGAACAGTATTGGCAAATTCATAATCGTTGAGCTGACTAACGTTGTACTTTCTCCATTCCTTCTTCAGGGTAATATCGAAGGTCACCTCTTGAATCTCACAAACCACCATGTCTTGATAACACTCAGCGGGTTTTTCGAGCTCTTCTTCTACAATTTTTTTGAGATCTACATTTCCACCTGGGTTTTCTTCGTTGAAAACCTGATTGATCGTTTTTTGCTTGGTGATGATTTCACCGCTCTGCTCAGCAGATGCCATCTGATGATGACCAGTGCTTAAGACAGCTCCCATGAGGAGAGCAGCAATGAGATAGAGTCCGTAAGGCTTTTTGGTTGTCATAGGAGTGTTAGCTATCGTTTGAAAATTCTATCAAAGAACCCTTTTGGTTTCCCATCTGCACCGAGCTTTTGGTTCTTTTTCTTGCCTCCAAAAAGAAGGGCAGCCAAAGATCCCAAGGCTCCGCCAATTAGGATCGTCGTTAAAAATTTTCCTCGCTTCGGTTTAGACATAGGTGAACTCAAATTGTGTTCGTAATACCAGTCTAGGACTCTCGAACCCGAAGACAAGCAAGAGAACTTGTCTTTCTAGAGGCTGATGGTTGAGTTCTGTTCGCTTTTAAACGAGATCTTGATACTCGGCAAAGAGCTTCATGGCGTATTCGTCGGTCATCCCAGCAATATAGTCCTTCACCACGACCTGCGGAGGATCTGTATCGAGTTGATTTCTGCTGCTTTGGGGCAAGAGTTGTTCTTTTTCGATCAAGAGCTTGAAGAGCTTCTTGATGACCTGTTGGCCTTTGAAGGCTTGACTGCTCACCCTTTCATGCAGATAAAAATGATCACCTAAGTAGTCTGCCAATTGCTCCACCTTCGGCTTCATACGCTCAGAGAAGTTGGCGACCTGTGGGTGATGACTGTGATCCAGAGGTCTTTGGATATTCACTCTCTTGATCCCCTCTTCCATTTCTTCAATCACATCGTTGATCAAGAGGCTCATGATGCGGTTGATGCAGGTGTGCCGGTACAGGTCTTCTCCCAGCTCGGTAAAGGAAAGGTCTTCCATAGCCTGCTTCCAGAGCTCAACATTCTCCGCCAAGGATTCGTACTGAAGTACCCCTGAGCGCAAACCATCGTCGAGGTCGTGATGGTGATAGGCAATGGCATCGGAGAGGTCGACAATTTGAGCTTCAAGTGAGTGGATGACTGGTGTTTTTTTATCATCGTGGAGCGATCGGTGCTTCATGAGTCCTTCTCGAACTTCCCAAGTGAGGTTGAGACCAGCGTAGTCTGGTGATTTTTGCTCGAGCACTTCTACAATTCTTCGTGACTGTTCGTTGTGCTCGAAAACTCCCCCAAACTTCACCATCATATCGCTCATGGCTTCTTCCCCTGCATGGCCATAAGGTGTGTGCCCCAGGTCGTGAGCTAATGCGATCGCTTCACAGAGGTCTTCATTAAGCCTCAAAGCTCTAGCGATATCTCGTGAAACCTGAGAGACCTCCAAGCTGTGCGTCATCCGAGAACGGTAGTGATCTCCATAGCTGGAGATAAATACCTGGGTCTTCCCAGAAAGCCTTCGAAAGGCTTTGGAATGAACGATTCGATCTCTATCCCGCTGAAAGGCTGTGCGGTAGGGGTCCTCTGGCTCGGCATGTTGACGACCACGAGAATGTGATGATCTGAGAGCGTATGCCGCTAGAGATTGGTC
>CAYGRJ010000001.1:19314-19718 GCA_964352285.1 uncultured Candidatus Peribacteria bacterium | reverse complement strand
TTAGCGAGTGTAAAGGGCTGACATTTCCAGTATAATCCTTCTGCAGCCGTTCTGCACCCGGAAGCATGATTCATTCTATGGAAACCCTCTTTCTCAACACCTCTAGCCAGCTGACTTCCATCGCTGTTTTTGATGAGGAAAGCATTGTGGATGAAGAGCATTGGCCATCCGAACAGAATGAATCTCAGACCCTGATGCCCGCTGTGGAGAAACTTCTCAAAGACAACAGCCTGAGCCCCAACGATATCGATCGCTTGCTGGTCTGTGTAGGCCCTGGAGGATTTACCAGTTGTCGCATAGGAGTCAGTGCTGGGAATGCCTGGAGCTTTGCCAAGCAGGTTCCCGTGAGTTCCTGTTCGGTTTTTGACCTCTACGAAGAACAAGCCGGTCGTTCGCTTTTATTC
>CAYGRJ010000001.1:10806-19304 GCA_964352285.1 uncultured Candidatus Peribacteria bacterium | reverse complement strand
CCGCTATTACCGCAGAGGTGGAGCAAACGGCACCCAACCCCAAAGAAGCTTGGCTAAAAAGACAGCAACAAGATCCTGAATTTATTCATGCAGAAAGCCTTCCTGAGTTTGGAGATGATCATGTAGCCGGTGCTCTGAGTAACGATTGGCTAGAGATTCTCCAAGCATTGCCTGTGGAAGTTGAACAGCTTGAGCAGGGTTATCCCAACCCAGAACTGTTTGAATACTCGATGAAGCCTATACTCCCCTGGTACTTTAAAAACCCCAACATTACTTGGAGCAAGAAAATTAATCCTTCCTCATGAGCCTTTCTATCGTCTCCACCCCTATCGGAAATTTAGAAGACATGACCTTTCGTGCCGTGCGCACTCTAAAGGAAGTGGACTTTGTCTGTGCGGAAGATACGCGAACGAGTGGGAAGCTGATGAAGCATTACGAGATTGGGACCCCGATGACTTCTTTCCATGCTCACTCTACAGACAAGAAGCGTGAAGCCATTGTTCGGAGGCTTTTGGATGGAGAAGAAGGAGCTTTGATCTCTGATGCGGGGACTCCAGGAATTAGTGATCCGGGATGGGCTTTAATAAGAGACTGTGTAGAAGCTGGCATTGAGATCATCCCGATCCCAGGAGCGAGTGCGGTGCTATCGGCTTTGGTGGGAAGTGGCTTGCCGATGGATAAGTTTATGTACTTGGGATTTTTGCCGCTGAAAAAAGGTCGCCATACTTTATTTACATCGCTTGCTGAAGAAAAGCGAACCATGGTGTTTTATGAATCTCCGCGAAGGTTGGTTCGTACCCTCGAACAGTTGGCTGAATACCTGGGAGAATCGACTCAGGTTTGTATAGCAAGAGAACTCACCAAGATCCACGAAGAGTTTTTGAGAGGTGATATTTCAACGGTGATTGAAAACTTGAAAAGCCGAAGCAGTATCAAAGGTGAGGTGGTCGTGGTATTAAAGAACTACTAGAGTTCTGAATATGAAGGTTGCCATTGTCCATGATTTCATCTTTAAGCTTGGCGGAGCCGAGCGTGTGGTCGCTGAGTTAGCGGACATGTATCCTGATGCGCCCATCTACACCAGCTTGTTTGATGAAGAAAAGTGCAAGGCCTGGTTCGACCCTCAGCGAGTGATCAGCTCTGATCTGCAGAATCTCCCGCTGTATTTGAGGCGCCGTCCCCAGTACTTGCTGAAGAAGTATCCACAAGCCATGGAGTCATTTGATTTGAGTGAATTTGACCTGGTGATCTCTTCGAGTGGCGCCTTTTCTCATGGAGTGATTACTCCTCCTCAGACCAAACACCTGTGCTACTGCCACTCCCCTATGCGCTACGCCTGGGACTATACGCATGAGTATTTAGAAGAAAAGAAGCTGAATATCGTGAAGGAACTGATGATTCGTAAAGCAGTGCATCAGGTTCGTCAGTGGGATCGCGCAGCGGCTGACCGCCCTGACCAATATTTGGCGAATTCTAAGCATGTGGCGAAAAGGATCCGCAAGTACTATCAGCAGGAATCTCATGTCTTGTATCCTCCTGTGGATGTCGATCGTTTTTACCCTTTCCAAGAACCCGGTGATTACTTCTTAATCGTTTCCGCTCTCACGCCCTTCAAGAAGATTGATCTCGCGATCTCTGCCTTTAATAAGATGGGAAAGAAGTTGATTGTGGTGGGTGGAGGTGCAGAAGAGCAGCGACTCAGAGCTCTAGCTGGCCCAACCGTAACCGTTACGGGCAGGGTTACTGACGAAGAGGTGAAGAATTACCTTCAAGGATGTCGAGGCTTGATCTTCCCTGGTGAAGAAGACTTTGGGATTACGCCCGTAGAGGCCATGGCAGCGGGTCGTCCAGTTATTGCTTATCGAAAAGGCGGCGTTACTGAGAGTGTGGTTGATGGAATCACTGGAGTGTTCTTCGAAGAGCAAACTGTGCAAAGCTTGGAAGCTGCTTTGGCGAGGTTTTATGAGCTAGAGTCCAGCTTCGATGTGGATATTATTGTGGAGCGAGCACAGCAATTTAGTCGGCAGCAGATTCGGAAAGGTCTGCGTTCTCATGTTCAGCAGCTGATGCAGTCTTCGTCATGACTTCCTCTATTGATTCTCGACATTGTTTGGTCAGTCCCCAGTTTCTATCCATCACATCCATCAGGTAGCAGATAAAGATTGGCATAACAGGCACAAAGGCCAGAGAGGTAATAGTGCCGTATATAAGTCTTCCTGTTTCGATTTCGTCCTGTACTGGTTCTAATGTTTTGAGTGCCACCAACACATTTGCCAAGGCTAGTGTTGCAAATGCCAAAAGAGCTTTTCGAGCAAGAGGGTTTTCTACAAACAATGGCCCGTAGTCTGTTTCTGGAATATCTGATGGAGCTTTCCTTTCTGCTGAGTGATGTGAAGAATTCATAATCTCCGTTATAATGGGGTAAGACTGTACTGTAGCTTTATTCTCATACATATGAAAGTTTCCGTTCTTCTCGAGAATATTCGATCGCTTCACAATGTGGGATCGATCTTTAGAACCAGCGATGGAGCAGGTATCGAGCAGGTGTTACTGACCGGCTACACGGGTACTCCTCCACGTATTCAAATCGATAAGGTTGCCTTGGGTGCTCAAAAATCTATCCCCTGGAAGCAGTATAAAAGACCTGTGAATGGGATAAAGATGCTCAAAAAAAAGGGCTATCAGATTGTTGCCCTCGAAACTGGCGATGATGCTGTTGATCTGTTTGAATTTAAACCCCAATGGCCTATGGCCTTGATCGTTGGAAACGAAGTTGAAGGGGTTTCAGAGGAGCTCTTAGAAATGGCTGATGCCAAGGTCAGTATCCCTATGATGGGAGAGAAGGAAAGCCTGAATGTGAGCTGTGCTTACAGCATCGCTGTGTATGAGCTGCTTCGCAAATGGCGGAACAGATAGATTCTTTTGGACTTTTGCACAAAAAAACCACCTTGAGGGTGGTTTTTTAAATATCGTATCGATAGAATGCGAGAACTATGCGTAGAATCTCTTTCTTCGCCGTTCTGCACGGTATCCTTCTCGAACGAGTGCTGCACCTTTAACCTTGGTTGCACTTGATCGTCGGTTAAACCGAGCTTGGTTTCTAAAGTTCTTTACGATTCGCGCTTGCTGCGTTTTTTTCTTCCAACGTCCAATAAGTTTTTCGCTGGATTCGTTTTCACGACGTATAACTGCTACTGCCATAAGACCTCCTATTTAAGGCATAATAATATATTGCCAAGACAGTTTGTCTGTTTTTCAGTCTGAGGTCAAGGTTTTCTTGTAGTTCTTGAGGATAATGCCGGCTTGTTTCGCTTGATTTCAACAGGCCATCCGGGTAATACTGAACTGATTCTTTACTTGAGAAGCCTTATGAATTCAGACTCTATTAGTGTTCAGAAGTTCCAAGAACAGGAAAGCTTCTTCTCATCTCATCAGGATGGTCCTAAACGAGATAAAGGAAGGCTTTTTTTGGCTCTTGATATCGCCGATAACCCTGGTGCAGAAGACTCTATTGCCGAAAAGACCTGGAGAGCACTGCACGATAGCTACTATAACTGTAGCTCCGACGATCAGTATCTCTGCTTCGAAGAAGCCCTCAAGCGCGCCAATGAAGTGCTCATGAAAGAAGGTGCTAAGCGTGCTGAAGGAACACTTGGTCGCGTTCACGCTGTAGCAACCTTAGAACACGAAGGTATTTTGCACTTTTCTCAGATGGGAACAGCGAGCTTGTACCTCAAAAGAGCAGGTCGATTCTCTCCTATTAGTGAAGATAGCACTGGTGATCAAGAATTTTTGAGTATCGCATCTGGAGACCTGGTTCCTGGTGATTTACTCTTGATGAGCACTCGACCACTACCACTGCACCAACCTGAACTGATCGATGCTTTTGAACAAAAGCAAAGCAAATGGAATGGAGCCTTGAAATCTTGGGCGAAAAAGCAGCAGCATATCGGAATGCTTTCTTACTTCAGCCTTGAGGAGGAAGCGACAGCCACTGATTTAGCTCCTGAACTCATCGAAGAAGCGCCTAAAAGCATGGAGAAAACTGCTTCAAAGACCCCTGAATCCCCTGAACTCCCTCTGGAAAACCTCGATGAAGAAGAAGAGCAACCCGGTCCACGAGCAAAACTGACGAAACTGATGAATTCTGTAAAAGCTCAACCCTTCGACAAGGTCATTAAAGCCTTTAAGGGTATGGGATCTGGGATCGGTTCGAAGGCTGGAAAACTCGTGAGAAAGCCTGACAGTATTACTGACATCAATAAAAGATACGTTCTTTTGGGAATTGTAGGAGTTTTGGTGCTCTTCATGGTGTTATTCACCCTCAGCTCTAACTACCGACAAAAAGCTGAAATTGCTGCTGACTTTGAACAGAAACTCAGTAATGCCGAATCTTCGATCTCTATCGCTGAGAACCGTTTTTTGATCGGTGAAAAATCTGATGCGACCGAAAAGCTTAACGAAGCCGAACGGATTCTGACGGAAATTCAGACAGCTGGATTTTATCAAACAGAAGTATCTCAGCTCCTGGAAGAAGTCACGCTTCATCGAGATAACTTTGATGCCATTATTCGCGTAGAAAGCCCAACGATATATGCTGACCTGACAGAAAAAGGAACAGTCGATGCTTTGGGCCTGATCAACACTCAAGATCAAAAGAACTTTGTGTACGAACCTCGAAGACTGTTTGAAACCCTTCTTAACAAGGTTCAAGAGCCTCTTACTATCGATCAAGAAGAGATTGTGGTGGCTGGAGCTGAACTGGAGGACTTCAATGTGATCTCCTTTATCACTCAAAGTGGTCAGGTGATCGAGTACGAAACTCGAAATGGTCGTTTCCAACTGGCCAACACTCAAGATGAAACCTGGAATAAGGGTATTGATGTAAAGACCTTTAACGGTGAATTCCTCTATATTCTCGATTCTCAAGCGAACTCGATCTGGAAGTACCGACGCTTGAGAAATAGTTACAGCACGGCATCGGTTTACTCTTCTCAAGGAGACCTGACCACTGGTATTTCTATGGCTATTGATGGTGACATTTATGTGCTCTTGAGAAATGGAGATGTGCTGAAGTATAGCCGAGGAGACCAAGTGAATCTGGAACTCCGTGACAAACCTACCGAAGACCTACAAAACCCAACCAAGATCTTCACCCTTCCAGAGCACAACAACTTCTACATCCTCGACAGTGGTCTAAGTCGTATTATCGTCTATGCTAAAGGCCAATCTGGCATTGCAACCTTCCAAAAGCAATTGGTCTTCCCAGAGCTTGCAGCCAACAGCATCAAGGACTTTACTGTTGACTTAGATGAGCAAAAGGTGACCTTTGTGACGGCAGATAAGGTCTATATCTCTGATCTCTAGTTGAGCAACTAATCCCTATACCTGAATGGATACCCAGCAAGAACTCTCCGACATGAAGGCGGATATCCAAGCAGTGCGGGACTATCTTTGACCGGACTGGATTACAAGATCAGGTTGCTGAACTTCAAAAACGGACAGAAATCCCAGATTTTTGGAGTGACAGCAGTAAGGCACAGCAAATTATGAAAAGTCTGAAGGGAAAGCAGAAGCTGATGGAAAAGCTTCAGGCCCTGGTCAGCGATTTTGATGATTACTCGGAAATGGCTGGTCAGGTGGAAGAAGCTGAGCTGGTGAAGATGGTTGCTGACCTGAAAGAACGATGTGAACAGCAGAAGATTGCGTTGTTTTTGTCTGGTGCTCATGATGAAAATGGAGCTTTATTGAGCCTGTATGCGGGTGCAGGAGGTAAAGACGCCCAAGACTTCGCTGAAATGCTGCTGCGCATGCTCACGCGCTTTTGTGAGTCCCAGGAGTGGTCTGTGGATGTGGTGGACCGACAAGATGGTGATGAAGTAGGTATCAAGTCTATTACGCTCGAAGTTCAGGGCCATATGGCTTATGGCTTGCTGAAGTCTGAGCACGGTATCCACCGATTGGTACGCCTCTCCCCTTTTAATGCGGGAAATACTCGTGAGACATCCTTCGCCAAGGTGGATGTGATCCCGCTGATAGAAGAAGACCTTTCGGTAGAAATTCCTCCAGAAGACCTCAAAATAGATGTCTACCGTGCCAGTGGTAAGGGTGGTCAGAGTGTGAACACCACCGATAGCGCTGTGCGTATAACCCACATTCCTACAGGAATCGTGGTTCAGTGCCAAAACGAACGAAGTCAGCTGCAGAATAAAGCGGTGTGCATGCAAATGCTGACCTCTAAGCTGGTCAAGCTCAAGGAAGAGCAGCATGTGGAGCGCGTTCAAGACCTCAAGGGAGCGCCGAAAGAAGCGGCCTGGGGCAATCAGATTCGTTCTTATGTGATTCACCCCTACCAGATGGTAAAGGATCACCGCACCAATCATGAAAGCTCACAGACGCAGGCTGTGCTCGATGGTGACCTCATGGATTTTGTAGAGGCTTACTTGCGGTCTGAGAAGACTTAGGAGTCTTGTTCTGGGTCCGTTTCGGCATCAGCTTCTTCTAAATCTTCCTTCTTTTCATCGATCTCCCCCTTCAAGGACTCTTCTTTTTCTAAGAGCTCATCCAGGGCTTGTTTGGCTTCTTCTATTTCTGCGAGCGTTTTTTCGAGCTGATCACGCTTTTCTTGAATCTTAGAGGTGACATCTTCTATATCGGTTTTTACCTCTTCGTACTTCTCCGATGCTATTGTAATTTGCTCATTCAGGGTTTCTTTGAGCTGAGAACCGGTTTCTTTGGCTGTATCGACCCACTTATTTACTCCTTCTACCACGTCTTCGTAGGTTCCATCGAGACTTTGTTGGTTCTCTTTCCAAATCGATTTGAGCTCTGAAAACCCAGAAAAAAGGATCACAACCAGGATGATATAGAGCAGAAGCTTGCGCATAAGGTCATTTTGAAAAAGTGTCTGTCGATATTGTTGTACCTCTTTTTGAAGTTCTTGGGGAGAGAATTGTTTTTACAGACCCGGGTGATTATGTTTAGACTTTGGGGTGGATGAGTGACCCTGATTTTGAATTCACGCAATGGAACTGACTTCCCGACAAATCGATAAGCTGGTGACTGCGTCACAGAAAGGCAATACGAAGGCTTTTGGTGAACTTTATGATCACTTTTTTAAGCAGATCCATAAGTACGTCTATTACAAAGTCTCCGATGAGTATGTGGATGATCTGGTCGCCAATATCTTTGTAAAGTCCTGGACGAAGATCAAGAAGTATCAAAAGCAGAAGCACCCCTTCCGATCTTGGTTATTTCGTATCGCTCATAATACGGTTGTAGACCATTACCGCACCAATAAGGAGTTCTATGAGCTTGAAGATCGCATCGCAGATGACAACGAACGACTCAACCCGAAGCTCATTACAGAAACGAAGCTGAATGGAGAACGTGTTCAACGAGCTCTGAGAAAGATTGGAGATCGATATAGAGAAGTGGTGCTGCTGAAATTTATGAATGAGATGAGCAATAAGGAAATTGCAGAGGTGCTCAAAACGAATGAAACGAATATCAGAACCCTGCAGTTTCGTGCTCTCAAGAAGCTGAAAGAAGCCATTGAACAGCAGGAATCCGACGCTCAGATGTATCTGGAACAGCAAGCTGATGATCGTGAAGCTCGTGGGCTTTTCTCTCGTCTCTTTGCCCGCTAACTATGAGCCAAGAGCGAAAGAACTTTATCGTCATCAATGAAGGCTTTAGCTGTCTTCACTGTGGCTTTGAGAATGAGCCTGTAGAGCGCAGTTGTAGAAATCACTGCGTGAAGTGCCTGCACTCTCTTCACGTGGATTTGAAAGTTCCTGGCGATCGAGAGAGCACATGTGGTGGACTTATGAAGCCCGTTGCTTTGGATCATGATGGAAAAAAGGGTCAGATGATTGTGCACGAATGCTTGACCTGTGCCCAGAAGATGAGGAATATAGTAGCTCCTGATGATGATCAGGATGCTCTTATCCCCCTGAGCCACTCGGCCTTTTTCTCATGAAGCTTCCTATTGATATCCTTTCGCTGAAGACGCAACTCCACCTGATCGTGGGGGTTTCTGGAGGTCCTGATTCTGTAGCTTTGCTTCATGCTCTCAAGCATATGGGCTTTGAGAATATTATTGTAGCCCATTTGGACCATCAGATTCGTGAAGAAAGTCATGAAGATGCGGAGCTCGTGCAGAAGCTTGCAGAAGACTTGGGATGCGTATTTGAGCTCAAAATCCTGGATATCAGCCAGCTCAGTCGTGACGAGAAAGAAAACCTCGAAGCCCTTGGACGTCGAGAGCGATATGCTTTCTTCGATGAGCTCAAAAAGAAATATAATGCTCAGGCAGTGGTGACTGCCCACCACGCTGATGATCAAGTCGAGACAGTCCTCATGAATATGATCCGCGGATGTGGTCTGGAGGGACTACAGGGAATGAAATGCTTTCATGAAACCATTTGGAGACCATTGCTTCATCTTTCAAAAACTGATCTCTTGGCTTACTGCTCTTATCATCAATTGAGCTATAT
>CAYGRJ010000001.1:0-10796 GCA_964352285.1 uncultured Candidatus Peribacteria bacterium | reverse complement strand
ATATCGACGAGCCGAGTAATGCCGACACCAGCTACCGCCGCAACTTCCTGCGTCATGAGGTTGTTCCGAAGCTGAAAGAACTGAACCCAAGCCTCTTGAGCACTTTTGAGAACAATATGAAGCTCTGGACTGAGGCTTTTGAGCTCTTTGAACAGCAGTCTAGACAGTTCTTATCTGAGCATATGAAGGAGCCCTATATCGTTGATTTACAGGCTTTTTTGACACTAGAACCAAGCCTTCAGCCCTATGTACTGCGTCAGCTGTTTGAAATGGTTCACGGGCACAAACAAAACCTCGTCCAAGAACACCTGGAGCAAGTGCTAAAAGTGCTGCGCACAAACGTTTCTGGCAAGCAAAAGGAGTTTGGATCTGCTAAAATGATCCGGCGAGACCGAGAAACCTTTACCGTTATCGATGCCTAAGAAACTCAGCATAGCCCAGTACTTCCCCACCCTTCCTGAAGACCAGGTAGAGATTTTGGACAAGCTGGCGGAGCGGTTTGAGTACTGGAATGGTCAACTGAATCTGAGCGCTATTCGTGATCCCGAAGGGATTCTGATGAAGCACGTAGTGGATTCGCTCTTAATTCAACAATTCGACTGGATTCAAGACGATATGAGGGTGATGGATTTGGGAACGGGAGGTGGTTTTCCAGGGCTAGCCCTAGCTGCTATTTACCCCCAAACGGAGTTTATCTTGGTGGATTCAACAGAAAAGAAGGTCAAAACGGTCGAAACTATGGCTGAAGAGCTGGGACTGAGTAATGTTGGCTGCTTTATTGGCAGAGCAGAAGATCTCGGGCAAGATCGAGATTTTCGTGCACAGTTCGACGTCGTGGTTGCCCGTGCGCTCGCAGGATTTAGCACCTTAATGGAGTTTTGCCTGCCCTTTGTGAGTACCGGAGGGAAGATGATTGCTTACCAAGGCCCTGATATGATTGATTCCTGGCAAGATTACCAAGGTGTTGCGAAAAAACTCTCTGCTGAGATCTCTGCCTGTGAAGCGACTGAACTGCCCGATGAAGAGCGATCGAAACGCTGTTTTGTGGTCGTCGACAAGGTGAAGAAGATGAACCCTGCCTTTCCACGAAGAAATGGCATTCCTAAAAAAACTCCCTTAACTGCATAAACTGGCCTTTTCACTTGCGGAATCGGTCTAAAATTCCTATAATTCCTAAGCTTTCTGTTTGAAAGCGTTTATTGTCCCTTTCGTTTAGAAATTTAACTTCCCGATATGCCCCTTCTCAAGCATGCTATCAAGAAAATGAAGCAAGACGTCAAAAAGACTCGTCGTAACAATGTGTTCCGAAATCGTCTGATGACCCGTATGAAAGAAATTACAAAGGCTTGCCACGACAAAGAAGTTGCAAAGCTTCCTGAACTTCTTCGTTCTACTTACTCAATCATTGATACTGCTCACAAGAAGAACCTGATTAAGAAGAACAATGCTGCTCGAAAGAAAAGCCGAATGGCACGAATGGTTGCTGAAGCTATGCAGAGCTAATTCAGACTGATACTGAACCTTTAAAACTCCTCTCACGAGGAGTTTTTTGTTGTCTGAGAAGGTCAGGAAAGGTAGTATTTAGCCTTCTGTATCTGCTTCTATGAATCTTGATTATCGTGAACAGTTGCTCTCGAGCATCCCTGAAGAAACTCGAGATCTCTACGAAATGCACCTCGAAGAGATTTTCGAAATCACTACTGGATTCCAACTCAGAATCTCAAATCTCTTCATCTACCCCATTAAATCTCTTAAAGGTCTCGAGCTGAATAGGGCTGATATTTGTGATCAGGGACTTTCCATACCACGAAGTGATGTAAGGGATCGCATGGCCATGCTGGTGAAGAGAAAACCCCGCATGCTGAAAGGTGGAGTAAAGGTTGATGGCGAACGACTTAGCCAACGAGAATTCCCAGCCCTGGTGAAGATTCATCAGGAGTATGAAAGCAAAACTGCATCGCTGCTGCTCAGCCTACCTGGTTATGATCTCGACGACTACCGCGTACCCGTGAACCGCCTGCTCCCGCGAAATGATTCTCCTGACAAGATCAAGATGAATACTGAAGGAGAACTGTGCGACAGCGTTCTCGAGAATGGTCCTATAAGTGAATGGTTTCGAAAAGCTCTGCATCACTTGGGTTACCCATCGAATAAGACACATGAAATTCATCTCGCTACTCCCCCACTCGGCTTTCGCCGCTCTGCAGATCTGCACAGCGCTGAAGAATCCCATGCTCAAACTCGATACTCCGATGGAGGCCAAGTACTGGTGACCGCCCTCCCAACTCTTCGCTGGCTTCAGGAACTGATGAATAATGACGACAGCTCATCTCGAGAGATTGCTATGGAAGCCTTTCGTCCCAATATCGTTCTGGACCATCTTGATCCTGAAAAGGATAATACTCAGCTAGCTCCGAATGCTGAAGACTGGATCAAAGCATTGAGCAGCTGTGGCTCTGGACATGTGGCAAGACTTCTCCTCGAAAAACTCTGCGTCCGCTGCCCAGTGACTATGGTCGACCAACAGACTGGAGAACGACTAGACAAAGAACCCCTCAGAAGCTTGAAAAAGTTTCGCCCTCTTCGACCTGATAGTAAGAAAGTAACCTTTGGTGTGAATGGTTTCTTTGAAAAAGGATCAGCTGGCGTGCAACTGAAGAAATATCAGGTCTTGGTGGTGAAGGAGATGAAGGGATAAGTGGTGGGCCCACCTGGACTTGAACCAGGGACCAATCGATTATGAGTCGACTGCTCTGACCACTGAGCTATGGGCCCAACGTGTAAAGGTACAGAGGGATTGTAACGGAAGGTGTTTTTGAAATCCATTGATTAGCTAATTCCTCTCCACGCTAACTGAAAGACTGTTTTCATGGTGGTGTAAAAAGAATCATGCTCAATGATTACCCCCATGACCTCACCTTTGTGATAGCTAAAAATTGCTACGCGATTTGGAGGATACACATCAACATGAATCTTTAATGGGAACTTCTTTGGGTCAATCACTTTTACCTCTCTTAAATGGCTTTTTTGACTGTTCGGAAGACCTTTTGCCATAGGCACATAGCCACTTACTATCCCACGGTATGCAATATTCTTAGCGATTCGTTTTCCCAAAAACTCTTCTTCAATGTACTTCTTGATATCAGGATCTAACTTTTCTTTGTCTAAGCCCATAAAGCTATCACGAACACTATTTGGTACCTCGAGCATGGTTCTCGCAATTTGTTTTATCCCCTCTACTCCTTCATAAAAAGATATTTTTGGTTTCTGTGCATACTGGTTGGTTATAGCAAGAAGCTCAGGAAGCATTCTTAGGAGCTGATTTGTGTCTTCTTGTAAGCTCTCTATAAGAACTCTTGGACTTGTCGCTGAATAGTATTTGATGCTGGTCTTCTTGTAGTAGTTCACAAGCCCCTTTTTTAGCATTGAATTCAACAAGCTATAAGTGCTGGTTCTGTTTTCGTTGGTTGCTTTCGCGAGAACATTTGCTCGAGCTGCCCCAAACTCAAGAAGTTTCAAGTATAACTTTATTTCCTTTTTGGACATCCCGAGTTTTTCTAGCATTCCAGTATTCATAAAGTTGACTTAAAAGATCGACAGCCTAAATACTTAAATTTTACACAAAATAGCTATTTTTAAAAGTAAATATAAAAATAGTGACTTTTGTTATTGATGATTCTGAGAACTCGGTAATACTACTCTCCATTACTAATTTTATCTATGAATACTCTCGAACCACTTCCTTTCGTCTTCCCAGAAGACAAACAGTACCTCAAAGCAGAAAATGCTGAACTTTCGAAAATTGTCTCATCACTTCGAAAGATGAAATTGATCGATAATTCAGATGCCGATAAACTCAGCCAACAAATATCTGCAGGAGACATACTAAATATTCCTCCAGTTGGGAAAAATAGCCCTGAAAGAGTTTTTCGAGCTCTCAAAACCGCAGTAGGAAACACCCCACAACCCACAACAATTATCGAAGGAAATAACCAAATTACCATAAAGGATGAAACACAAAATCCATTTGGAAGTCATTATGACCGAATTTATCTTCATCTCTTTCAATCATTCCTCGAAAGTGACAAATCAGACAAAGACATTCTTGAAATCTCCTCTGGCAATGCCGCACTCTCATGCACTGTAATCGGAAAACTTTTTGGGAAAAAAGTTCAGGTGGTTATCCCAACGACATCATATAGAATTCGTCAGACTCTTGTTCAGCGTCTTGGTGCGAAAGTCATTCCTACAGATCAAACCCAAGGACTTGATGGGGCAAACTCAGTATTAATAGACCTGCTTCATGACAACAGCTCTAAAGGGAAGCCTTCTTGGTTTCTAAACCATTCACACCGTGACGATGTCTTAGAACCTATGAGTGATATAGCTCGTGAAGTTGGGAATATTGATTACTTCTTCTCCGCCATGGGCAATGGTACCAGCTTACGCGGGATTGGGAGGTCGCTAAAGAAACCAGTTCGAGTTATGGGAGTTCGATACACTCCAGAATCTGAAACCAATGAAATGCTTATGCCTGGAGGTGATGAAGTCAGTATTTCATTTCCACATCTTGAATCGTTTTCTACCCACGAAATTGTCTGGATTCCCTACCAAAGGATCATTGATAACTATGTATCTTCTGGACTAGGACTAACATCTTACATGGTTAAAGCTGCCGTTCAGGAATATATTAAGAAGTCTGAAGTTCAACTTTCCCATTTTTTGATCCTAAACTACGACCACATAAACCGATATGCTCAATAGAACTGAACATTTACTCTTCACGAAGGGGTAAACTCTCATACCATAAGGCCTTAGTAAAACTTCCTGATGATTATGGATATTTATCGGCAACAAAAAAAGGAAGGCAAGCTGTAAGTAAAATACTGAAGGCTTGAAAGTCTTTTAAGACTGTGGCGACTACGCTAAGATAAGCGAGATTACTGATTTTTATTATGCGCGATCAGCTCGCACGAGTACGGCAACGTCTACAGACTCAGGCTGATCTTCATGAACCCATGAAGGCGGTGATCGATATGCTGCTGGCGGAATATGATGATGCTTTGCAGCCGCCGCTCTCTCGACAGATCAGTTACCTGCACAAGGCTCAACGCCTGATCAAACTGGCTCATGCGCGTGCTTATGAGAACCCTGAACTGCTCAAAAAGGTTTTGAATGCTAAAGATCCGGTTTGGGGACAGATGAAAAAACTGCCGGTTGCTCAAGAACTCAAGAAGAATATCGCTCACCAGCTCTTTGATTCCAGTGGTGCTCAGCTGGGTGAGAAAATTATTATTGCCGTGACCGAAGATGGTCGTGAAATTGCTGAAGAGCTGATCCCCCACTGCTTGCGAAATGGAGTCGACTTTGAGTTGGGTATCAAGGATCCGGAACGGATGATGCATATGATCAACCACTTGAGTGATGAAGGCCTCGAGAAGCTTACAGAGTTAAACCTAAAAAAATACGAAGGGGTGGATAAAGAAATTATTATCTCATCTGGTACTGATCCGAAGATTAAAGAGCAAACTGATATGGACCGGATGAATGTGTACAAGAAAATGAACCAGGAAATTCATAACCGAGCGATGTCAGGGTCGCTTCATTATTCCCTCACTCGCATACCGACTGAGCATGATGCGGAACTGGATGAGTTTGATTATGAAGAATACCTCCAGCTGTTCTTTGAACTGTGTGATCAGCCTTGGGAAGAAATCCAAACGGCGCAGCAAGCTTTGGTTGAACGCTTTAATACAGCAAAGGAAGTTCATATCACGAATAGCGATGGTACTGATGTGACTCTGAATATCGAAGGGATGACCTTTGCGAATTCAGTCATCGCCAAAAATCTACCGGGCTCAGAAATCTTTAGTGCTCCCTTACGAGATGGTGTAAATGGTGTGGTGGTATCTAAGGGTCGCTTTCATTATGGCGGCAGTGGGATTATTGAGAACCTGCATTTAGAATTTAAAAATGGACGGCTCGAAAAGTTCAGCGCCGAAAAGGGAGACGAAGATTTTCAGCGTATTATTGCCAGTGACGATGAGCAAGGAGAAGGTACACGGCATGTAGGTGAACTGGGTATTGGCACCAATCCTCATATCCGCCAGCACGTGATCAATGGCCTCCTCGTCGAAAAGATTGGTGGAAGTTTTCACCTGGCTCTGGGTTCTTGCTACAGCTACAAAGAATACTTGGGAACCCCAGTCATGCTGGATAATGGCAACCGATCTGCCAGCGGAGTTCATTGGGACATCACCACCATGCTCAGAGGAAAAGAAGGACGAATGAAAATCGATGGAGAGCTGATCCAAGAACATGGCAACTGGATTGGAGAGCAATACCGAGTCCTGAATGAAGGTTGGCAGGCTCTTCACGATGAAGATCGACCAAGCTGGTGGAAAGAACGCTATCCAGAAGGATATACGAATGGATAATCGTTAGTGCTGAACGTGAGCCGAGCTTGAAAAAAAACCTCAATCCCGTAGAGTGAGGATGTATTTTTCTCTCTATGATTGATCTGACATTTTGTGTCCCTCGACCCGCTGGAAAAGGGATTAAGACCGTTGGTTTTAATTTCTGTCAGGTGATGCTCCGGCACGGTTACTTCGTTCACGACAATGACGAATACCCTTCACTGATTAAAGGAGGACATAATGTGCTTTGGGGAAGAGTCTCTGACGAACATATCCACTGCCACAACGGGAAAACTCACCTTCTGCTCGCTCTCGACAGGACAACTGTCTTGAAGCACCAGGACCAGATGGAAAGTGGAGGTGTGGTGATCTATGATGAAAAAACTGTACGTCTCAAAGATGAGCACAAGACCAGAGATGACCTGCACTATATTTCGCTACCCATGATGCAGACAGCTGTGGAGGTCAGTGGAAAAGATATCATGTTTAACACCGTGGGTTTGGCTGCTGCTTTTGCGATGATGGGTGCCGACCTAGATATCTACAAGCAGGTACTTCATGATCAGTTCATATCGAAGGGAGAAGAGATTGTGAAGGGAAATCAAGAAGTAGCAGAAGCTGGGTACAAACTCGGACTCGAAAAGCGTCCTGATCTGGATTGGAAACTTCCCGTGCAAGAACGACGTGATGAACAGGCTTACTTACTGGGTGGAAACCAAGCGATTACTTATGGAGCTGTAAATGCTGGCTGCAAGGTGCTGTGCTCGTACCCCATGACTCCTGCCTCTTCGGTAATGGAGTGGTATGGGCAGATGGAACACACTCACAATGTGGTACTGAAGCATGTGGAAGATGAAGTGGCTGCTCTGAATATGGCGATTGGTTCTTGGCATACGGGAACGCGAACTATGGTAGCAACTTCCGGAGGTGGATTTGTATTGATGGCAGAAGCTCTTGGATACGCGGCTATCAGTGAAGCTGGTCCGGTTATCTTTGTGGCCATGCGACCTGGCCCTGCGACAGGAGTACCAACCTTTACTGGTCAAGGAGACCTTCGCTTTGTGATGCATGCTGGGCAAGATGAATTCCCTCGCATTATCCTGGCACCTGGTGACCCGGAAGAGTGTTTTTACATGATGCAAGATGCCTTCAATTATGGAGACCTCTACCAGACTCCGGTAATCGTTTTATCGGACAAGTTTTTGGCCGAGAGCCATTTCACTACTCCAGAACTTGACGACCAAAGAATTCCCATAGAAAAAGGAAAGGTAAGCTTTGAAGCCGTCGGAGAAGATTACGTTCGCTACGCTGTCGATGCAGAAGATGGCATCAGTTTGAGAACTGTTCCGGGAGTTCAGAATGGAGCCTTTCTTGCGAACAGTTATGAGCATGACGAACATGGCTTTGCCACCGAAGAAGCTGACATGATTTTGAAGCAGCTCGAAAAGCGCGATAAAAAATTTCAAAAGGCTCAGCGTGAAATGCCGATGCCTAAATTTTACGGTCCTGAAGATGCTGAACTGACTCTCATCTGCTGGGGTTCAACGAAGATGGTTGCTCGTGAAGTGATGAGGGAGTTAGAAAAAAGTGAGGCTTCACTGAACGTGCTGCACTTCAGCACGCTCTTTCCTCTCGACTGGGAAAAACTCAAAAGTATTCTCGACGGCTGTAATAAGACTCTCTTCGTTGAGGGGAATCATGAAGGACAACTGCAAGGAGTGCTCAAGCAGTACTGCGACTTCGTGCCCACTGATAGTTACCATCGCATTGATGGTCGGCCTTTCTACCCCGAAGAAGTTATCAACAAAGTGAAGGACATGCTCTCTTCGTAATCATTCTATTGCCATGGCTATAAATCCCAAACAGACCGCTTCTGGAATCACCTCTACTTGGTGTCCGGGTTGTGGTGATCACTTCATCATGGGAGCCTTCAATTTGGCGCTCAAAGAAATGGATCTGAACTATGAAGACCTCTTGGTGGTTTGGGGTGTTGGCTGTGCTGGGAATGGAGCAGACTTTATCAAGGTCCAGGGTATGCATGCTCTTCATGGAAGAGCGCTCCCTGTAGCGACAGGCGCGAAGCTAGCAAACCCCAAGCTGAAGGTTGTGGTGTTCGGTGGAGATGGAGACGGTTATGGGATTGGACTCTCTCACTTTATTCACACCAGTCGTCGGAACCTGGACCTGACTTACATTGTTCACAATAATCAGATCTATGGACTCACTACTGGACAAACTTCCCCAACTACCGAGAAGGGGTACTGCAGCAAATCGACACCCTCTGGTGTTATCGAAGAACCAATAAAGCCTCTGCAACTCGCGATCTCCTCTGATGCAACCTTCATTGCTCGTGCCTACTACAAAGAGATGCACAAGATGAAAGATATGATTATCCGCGCTATGGATCATAAAGGATTCTCCCTTATTGATGTGCTACAAATCTGCCCATCATTTAAGCGAAACAATACTGAAGAATTCTACGAAGAAAACACCGAGGAACTCAGTGAAGACAGTCATGATCGAACGAGCAAAGCTGAGGCTTGGAAAAAAGCAGATGATGACAGCAAGCTTTGGCATGGAATTTTTTATGAAGAAAAAGGAAAAGCTACCTACTGTGATGAGATTTCTCAAATTCGAGAAAATACACCAATGGAAATGTACCGAGATATGAATCAGCCGGTTGGCGTTCGTGATGTTCTGCAGCAGTACCGCTAGTGAGTTAGCTGAGCAGATCAATGGCTCTCACCAAGAGATAAACAACAGGGATGTGCAGCATGTAAATCAGCAGCGCATGTTTTCCGCATGTCGTTACCCAGTTGAAATATTTAAGATGTATCTCAAATATTTGCTTCATCTTTTTTGAAACTGAAATGGCATATCCAAATGTGATTCCAAAAAGGATTGCTGACCAGCTTGGAATAATGGCGAAGTGGTCGAGCGGTCTGATCATCATTTGAGCACTTCTATAAAAGATGCTGAGGTAGGGACTCCTGATATCGAAGCTGCCCAGGAAAAAGAACAGGAGTAAGATGGCAACAGCAATTAGGAAGCTCTTGCGAGGATGCTTCACGAATGGATGAAGGACAAGGATAGCAAAGGCAATGCTATGCAAGATCCCAAAGTAGACAACTCGTTCTGGACTATAGAAAGAGGAAGCAATAGTAATTGTAAGTGCGCAGAGAAGAACCTGCATGCCCCTCTTCAGCTGTCGATTTCGAAATTCGTTGCCTGGACGATTAGCATAAGAGAGCGAGAGGCTCACCCCAACAAGAAATAAGAAGCTGGTTCTCACCAAATCCCCTATTAGCTGCATGAGCGGATGGGAGTATAACGAAGAACTGCCCAAAAGGTCTGCCATCATGAAGGCGATGTGATAGATGACCATCCCCAGAACTGCAAAGCCTCTCCAGGTGTCGACGAGATGCAAGCGCTTGGACGAATTCATTCTTGATGAAGATTAGGCTTCAAGAGGATTTACTTCTTCTTCCTCCACTTTCTCTTCCTTAGGCACGATATACACACTGTTTACATAGCGAAGCTCTTCACGGTCAGGCCATTGAACCTTCCATTCCCACTGTTTCCTTAAATAATTTCCCGTAGGGATATTTGTTAGATGTACTTGTCGACCATCTGAAGTTCCATAAAACTCGACATGGGCGTAATCCTTTTCGTCATCAAAGTAAATGTTTGCTAACAGTGGGTGTTGAAAGTCATTTACGAATCGAAAATCACTGCGAGCATCGGTGTAAACGGTTGCATCGAGTCCATAGCCAAACTCGTGATAATAATGAATATCGAGTGAATGATTCCTCCTTTCTACGAGAGGAAGACCAGCATTGAGTACAGCTCGAAACAGCGTTGTTGATGACTGACATACTCCACCCCCCACTCCATCTGCAACCCTCCCCTCTTCAATAATCTTGGTCTTGGTGTAACCCTTTGCTGGTGTTATCCACCCCGTTGCACGGTTGAAAGAGAACTCTTCGCCAGGCTCGATCACCACACCTTGGAAAGCCTCTAAGCTGAGTTTTATATTTTTAACTCGATTGGGCTGGTTCCCATATCGATAACTCGAGACGCCTGTACTGATCAGTTGAGGAAACGAGTATCCCTCAACTTGAGAAAGAACTTCTGGATAGCGCGTATCCCAATGGCTCAGAATCCTTCTTTCCTGTTCAGGATCGGAGAAAAGTGATCGGAGATCCTTTCTCATCTGCCCCTGCTTCAAGCTGTAGCCATGACTGAACTCTCCCTCAACAACAGCATTCTTGACGGGCTTGTTGTCGTACTCAGAAATCTTTTCTTCTAGACCAACAACCTTCACCTGTTCGGGCATCAGGTCGACAAGATTTGCAAACTCCTGAACTCGCTGTATCAAAT